>NZ_JBDXXH010000001.1:0-7437 GCF_040373385.1 Nitratidesulfovibrio sp.
CCGGAGGCATAACGAGATCGAGCGTGGTCAACGAAGCAGGACTGTCTTCGTAGAGACCGCCCCAACAGTGCACCTCCTTCTCCCTTCACCCGTCCCACCCGCTGCCCCCACCCCATACTTCCCGTTCTTGTCAAATCACGCTATACATCCCCCCTTGGAGTACCACGCACCATGTCGAGACGCTGGGTAGAGGCCAATCTGGCCGAGTTCGCACGGGACGTCATGCGCGATTTCTGCATGGCGAGCGTCGTGCTTGAGGGGCAGTTCCACCGCTTCGACGAGGCCGGTGCCGTTTCCTTCCCCGTCATGCGCGACCTTCTGGGCGAAATGATGAACAAGGGGCTGCTCTGGCGTCTCAAGGACACCGCGCACCACCTCTTCCGCAATGACCCGGCGCAAGACCCTGTGGCGCCCATGCTGGACTGGGCCGTGGGCTACGCCTTTCACGAATGCGTGAAGCTGAAGGAAGACGCCTACCAGCACCAGCACTACGCGCCGCAGTACCGGGCCCTGCGAGAGCAGGACATGGGGGAGGAACTGCGGGCCATCGTCGAGCCGCTCGCATCCATGCTGGCCCAGACACGGGAAAGCATGGAGCGCGAAATCCGGCGCATCCGATACATCCTTGGCCGCATCCGCAGGCTGATGTGCCTGTACTACGCCGCCCATGGCGGCAACCGGCTGCTGGCGCGGCTGCTCTTCGACCGCGACGAGCTTGTGCGCTCGGTGTTCGGCGAGGAGTACGGGCCGTTGCTGCAAGGATTGTACGGCGACAAGCCGGAGCGCATGTTCATCCAGGCGGGGGAATCCCTGCTTGACGGCGGCAGGCCCGAAGACGCCCTGCGCGCCGCGCACGCGGCCGCGGCCATCGCGCCCGGCTGCCAGCGCGCGCACCGCCTTGTGGCCGAGGCGGAACAGCGTATCGACCAGACCCCCCGAAGGAGGGCCATCTAGCCATGAGCCTGCTGCATCTCAATCGCGCTTCCTCTCGCGTAAGGCTGGAGAACCGCGACGACCCCGAACTGTACCGCGAGATCTTTCCCTATTCCAAGATCAGCCGCGTGGAGTTCGACGACATCTTCCTGATGCCGCGCCCGGCGGAGCCGATGTTCATCACGGACACGACCTTCCGCGACGGCCAGCAGGCCCGCCCGCCCTACACGGTGAAGCAGATCGTCCACATCTACGACATGCTGCACCGCCTTGGCGGGCGCAGCGGCCTCATCCATGCCTCGGAGTTCTTCATGTACTCCGAGAAGGACCGCAAGGCCATCGAGGCCTGCCGGGCCAAGGGATACAAATTCCCCCACGTCACCGGGTGGATACGGGCCAACATTAACGACCTGAAGATCGCGCGGGACATGGAATTCGATGAAGTGGGCCTGCTGACCAGCGTGTCGGACTACCACCTGTACCTCAAGCTGGGCCTTGACCGCGAAAAGGCCATGGACAACTACCTGCGCGTGGTGGAACAGGCGCTGGAATGGGGCATCACCCCGCGCTGTCACTTCGAGGACATCACCCGCGCCGACATCCACGGCTTCTGCCTGCCCTTCGCGCGCAAGCTGATGGACCTTTCGAAGCAGAGCGGCCAGCCGGTCAAGATCCGCATGTGCGACACCATGGGCTACGGCGTGCCGTACCCCGGCGCCACCCTGCCGCGTTCGGTGCCGCGCATCGTGCGCGCCCTGACCGACGAAGGCGGCGTGCCCGGCCAGTGGCTGGAATGGCACGGCCACAACGACTTCCACAAGGTGCTCATCAACGGGGCCACCGCGTGGCTGTATGGCTGCTCCGGCGTCAACTGCACGCTGCTGGGTTTTGGCGAACGCACCGGCAACACCCCGCTGGAAGCCTTGGTCATCGAGTACGTCTCGCTGACCGGTGACGATGACGCCGCCGACACCCGGGTCATCAGCGAGATCGCCGAATACTTCGAGAAGGAACTGGATTACCGCATTCCGGACAACTACCCGTTCGTGGGCAAGGACTTCAACGCCACCAGCGCGGGCATCCACGTGGACGGCCTGGCCAAGAACGAGGAAATCTACAACATCTTCGATACGCGCAAGATCCTGAACCGGCCGGTGCCCATCATCATCACCGACAAGTCGGGACGTGCGGGCGTTGCGTACTGGATCAACCAGTACCTGGGCCTGCCCGAGGACCGGCACGTGTCCAAGAAGCACCCCGCCGTGGGCAAGATCTACACCAAGATCATGGACGCCTACGAAAAGGGCCGCAACACGTCCTTCTCCAACAAGGAAATAAAGGCGTTGGTGCGGCGCTACATGCCCGAGCTGTTCGCCTCGGAATTCGACCAGATCAAGAAGCTGGCGGGCGAACTTTCGGCGCACCTGATCATCAAGCTGGCCCAGGAATGCCAGATCACCGGCCTTGGCGGCGAGGACAAGTACCCGTGCATGCGCGACTTCGTGCGCGAGTACCCGTTCATCCAGTACCTGTACCTCACCGACAAGGAGGGCAAGCTGCTCTCCGCCGCCATCACCGACCCGGCGTACAAGTCGAAGTACGACCAGCTGCCGCTGGGCTTCGACTTCTCCAACCGGACCTGGTTCATCCGGCCCATGCAGACCGGCGAACTGCACATCACCGACGTGTACCAGTCGCAGTTCACCAGCCAGCTCATCCTTACCGTGTCCACGGCGGTCACCGACGACAACGACGAGATCACCGGGGTCATCGGCGCGGACATCCAGATCGAACAACTGCTCCGCCAGGCCGAAGCCATAGAAGACGTGGTGGAGAGCGACGCCGAAGAATAGCGACCGAAAGGAACGGCCCGGAAGCGGCAATGCTTCCGGGCCGTTTTTGTTTGCAACGCGCACCTGTGCCGCCCCGTACAGGCCCCGTGCATGCCCGGCGTACGCCCGAAGCGGATGTCCGGGGCGTGTCGCGGCAGGGGGCGACTGCGGCGGGCGGGCCACGGCACTGCGCTGTCGGATGTCTTGCCGCAGCGGCGTATCCGGAAGGGGGCGGGGCCTTGCCCTGCGCGGACCGCTGCGTTGCACGGCACGCGGATGTGCAAGCGGTTGCGTGCGCAGCGGTTTTCGGTAACAGTTCCGGAGGCGCGCGACGCGTCGTGCCGGTCGAATGCGGCACGCCCTGCCCCGCCCGATGTGGCCGGCGCGATGTGGCCGGCGCGATGTGGCCGGCGCGATGTGGCCGGCGCGATGTGGCCCGCTTTATGTGGCCAGTCCGATGGGGCGGGCCCTTGTGCCTATCCGTTGTCGTCTCCCCGGCGTCATTCCCTGTCCCTACCGCAGGCCGTGCCGCCAGATTGTCGTTACCCGCTGCCGCCCGCTTGCGTCATGATTCGCTCATGGCCGCCGTACACGCCGTATCCGGCGCAACCCGACGGAGCCTTAATGCCGCACCTTCGCCCCAGCCAGACCTGTTCCTCGCCGTTCCGACTCATTGTGCCCATCGTGCTGTTGCTGCTTGCCGCGCTGCTGGCGGCGGGCTGCGGCTCTGGCCCGCGCCGGATTTCCACGCCGCCGTCGGACCAGTCCGTGAAGTACCCCAAGGGGCAGCCCCAGGGGCCGCGCGCAAAGCCGTACACGGTGCTGGGCAAGACCTACCATCCTCTGCTTTCGGCGCACGGGTTTTCGGAAGAGGGCGTGGCCTCGTGGTATGGCAAGGATTTTCACGGTCGCAAGACCGCCAACGGCGAAATCTACGACATGTACGGGCTGACGGCGGCGCACAAGCTGCTGCCGTTCAACACCGTGGTCAAGGTGACCAACCTGCAGAACGGCCGGTCCACCACCGTGCGCGTCAACGACCGGGGGCCCTTCGTGGGTGACCGGATCATCGACCTGACCAATACCGCCGCCAACCAGATCGGCATGCTGGGGCCCGGCACCGCGCGGGTGCGCGTGGAATCCGTGGGCGATGTGCCCGGCTTGCAGGACGGCGACATGACCGGCCGCTTCTATGTGCAGGTGGGGGCCTTCTCCAACAAGGACAACGCCAGCCGTCTGGTGACCCGCCTGCAAGGCCAGGGCTGGAACGCCCGCATGTACTGGGCCGACATGGTCCGGTTCTGGCGCGTCCAGGTGGGCCCGTGGAGCACCCTGAGCGAGGCCGAGCGCATGCGCGAGAAGTTGAAGGGTGATTTTGCGGTCAACTTCGTGGTGGCGGATTAGGCAGCACCGTCGCAAGGATCTTTTTGCCTCTGCCGTCGTCAGATCCATTTTTATTCCGGTCGAGTACGATAAGAGCGCGCTGCGGTCGCCATCCGTAACACTCACGAAGTTCGTGTAACGGCTACCGCACACTCCCTTCATAAAAAGGTGATCTTCCTCGGCAGAGAACAAAAGTCCCTCTTGCGCCAGCGCCACCTGAAAAGACCCAGCCCGCTGCAACGCGGGAATACATGCCTTCGGCCCACGTTTCCTTTCGGACCTGCTCACGGTAAGGATGCGCCATGAACCTTCTGCTGGTGAACCTGACCCGCTTCGGCGACCTGCTGCAAACGCAGCCGGTGGTGCATGGCCTGCGCGCGCAGGGGCACCGGGTGGGGCTGGTGTGCCTGGAAAATTTCGCCGGGGCGGCGGCGCTGCTGGAGGGCGTGGACCATGTGGCGGCCCTGCCGGGTTCGGCGTTGCTGGCGGGCGTGCAGCCCGGCGGCGACTGGCGGGCCTGCACGGCGGGGCTGATGACCTGGGCCGAGCGGCTGCGCGATGCCTATGCCCATGATGCCGTGCTGAACCTCACGGCCACGCTGGGCGGTCGCCTGTTGGCACGGCTGCTGGCGGCCAATGGAGAGGGCGCGGGCGATCTGCGCGGCTTCGGGCTGGACCCGTTCGGGTTCGGGGTCAACGCCGACCCGTGGTCTGCATTCCTGCAAGCCTCCACCCGGCAACGCGGGTGCAGTCCGTTCAACCTCGTGGACCTGTTCCGCATGGCGGCGGGCGTGGGCGACGTGGACCCGGTGTACGAATTGCGCGCGCCCGAGCCGGGCGTTCTGGAAGAGGCCGGGGCGCGACTGGCCCAGACCGCGCCGCCGGACCATGCCGGGTACGTGGCCATGCAGCTTGGCGCCAGCGAGGAGCGCCGTCGCTGGCCCGTGGCCCATTTCGCGGCGCTGGCCGCCCGGTTGTGGCGCGAGCTGCGTCTGGTGCCGGTGCTGCTGGGCGCGGGCGGCGAGCGGAAGCTGGGCGAACGGCTGCGCGCGGCGCTGGCCGAAGACGCCGGGAGCATCGGGACTGGCGAGGCGGGCGAGGCGGGCGAGGCGGGGGCAGGCGGGCCGGTGCCGTGCATCGACCTGATCGGGGCAACCAGCCTGCCGCAACTGGCCGCCACCTTGCGCCACGTGCGGCTGCTGGTCACCAACGACACCGGCACCATGCATCTGGCAGCCGGGCTGGACGTGCCGGTGCTGGCCATCTTTCTGGCCACGGCCCAGCCGTGGGATACCGGCCCCTACCGCCAGGACTGCTGTTGCCTGGAACCCGCGCTGGACTGCCACCCGTGCCCGTTCGGCGCTCCCTGTCCGCATGGCGAGCGTTGCCGCCAGGTCATTTCCGCGGGCACCGCGTTCGACCTGGCCCGTGCCCACCTGACCACCGGCCAGTGGCCGCTGGCCGATGCGGCACCGGGTGCCCCCCGCGAGGCGCGGGTATGGCGCACCCTGCGCGAGGCGGATGCGGAGTGCGGGGCCGGTGACACTCCGCCCCCGTGCATGCCCGGACGCGGGTTCATGGACCTTGTGTCGCTGTCCGGCCACGAGGCGGAAGACCGCACCCGCTGGATACGCCTGCAACGCCATTTCTATCGTCAGTTTCTTGACCTGCCCCGGATGCAGCCCGTCGCCGCGTCATCCATGCAGCCCATTCGTCCGCCGCATGCTCCCTGCGGCCTCACCGAGGCCCTGCGCGCCCGTGCCGAGGATGAACTGCGCCAGGCCGATGCCCTGCTGCACCTCATGGGCGAGCAGGGGGGGCTGCTCAGGGTGCGCCCCTCGGACATGGCCAAGTCGCGTTTCCTCGGCACCGTCAGCCGCGTGCAGGCCCTGTGGGACAACAGCGCGCTGTTCAACGTGCTTGGGCACCTGTGGCTGTGCGAATCGCAGGGGGCGGGCGGATCGCTGGATTCCGTGCTGGCCCTGGCGGCGGCGTATCGCGGTTTGGCGCGGGCCTGGCTGGGCCACCTTTCCCCTTCGGCCTGATTCTTCCTTTCCGTTTGCCGCGTGGTGGCCGGTGTGGGCGCGTGTCCTGCCGGGGCACGCAGTGCGTGTCATGGTCCGTTTCTTGCTTTACCGCAGGCGGACGTGACAAATTTTCCCGTTGTCGGGATGCAGGAGGGAGACCCCATGATCGTTATTGATGGCCGCCAGGCCGATATCAAGCTGGAAAACTTCGCGAATCTCGAAGAAATCCTCGTCAAGGTGATGGAGGGCAGCTACCTCGAGAACCGCGTGGTTACCGACGTGCTCGTCAACGACGAGGCGTTTTCGGAAATCTACCCCCATCAGGCAGAGGACATCGAGCAGCGCGACATCCGCTCCGTCGAGATCCGCAGCATGCCCGTGGGCGAAATGGCCGTGAACATCACCCGCGAACTGTACAAGGTGGTGCAGGTGATGACCGACGGCGCCCGTCAGGTGGCCGGGCTGTTCCGCCAGGCCGACGATGCCGAGGCGCTGGACATGTTCCAGGACCTGCTGGAAGTGACCCGCGACTTCATGGGCATGATCGGCGTGCTGCGCAACGAATTCTCGCTGCGCACCACCAAGGATTTCAGCGACAACGTGGAACGTTTTTCCGACCAGTTGGGCGAAATGACCGAAGTGCTCGAAAACGAGGACTGGATTCTGCTTGCCGACCTGCTGGAATACGAATTCCTGCCCGCCTGCGAAAACTGGAAGAAGGTCATTCAGGCCCTGCGCGAGGACATCCGTCAGGCCGGCAAGGGGTAGCAGCCATGGGCGACAGCCTTTCCCTGCTCGACATGGCCCTGCAACTGGGCGAGCGCGAACTGGGGGCCCTTGCCTCCGGTGACGTGGATGCCGCCGAATCCGCATCGCGCGAGCGGGCGGAACTGGTGGAGATGGCCTGGAGCCGCCGCGACCCGGCAGCGCTGAACGATCTGCGCGACAAGCTGCTGCGCTTGCAGTGCCTGCAAGGCCGCCTGACCGAAGAGGCCCGTCGGCTGCATGACAACATCCGCAACCAGTTGCAGCAAACCCGCCGTGAGTCGCAGCGCCTTTCCGGCTATCGCCAGGCCACGCGCTCCACGCCGTTGACCATCACCCTGGGCCGCGGTCAGGTATAACCGCCGTCCGCAGCGGTACTGGCTACGCAACGAATCGGGGGCCGGATGCATGATGCATCCGGCCCCCGTTTGCCGTCTTGTGGTCAGCGCCAGGCGGCCAGAGCCCCTCGCTGCCTTCCCTACGTTCTACCGCCCGAA
>NZ_JBDXXH010000001.1:7537-248574 GCF_040373385.1 Nitratidesulfovibrio sp.
GCCAGGACCGCTCGCGGCCTGTCACATTTGCGGCTGCTCGCGGTCCCCTTGTTTGGATCTGCTCGCGGCTTTCCCTACGTTCGTCCGCCCGAAGCCAGGACCGCTCGCGGCCTGTCACATTTGCGGCTGCTCGCGGTCCCCTTGTTTGTATCTGTTCGCTGCTTTCCCTACGTTCGCCCGCCCGAAGCCAGGACCGCTCGCGGCCTGCCTCATTTGCGGCTGCTCGCGGTCCCCTTGTTTGTATCTGCTCGCGGCTTTCCCTACGTTCGCCCGCCCGAAGCCAGGACCGCTCGCGGCCTGCCTCATTTGCGGCTGCTCGCGGTCCCCTTGTTTGGATCTGCTCGCGGCGTTCCCTACGTTCGTCCGCCCGAAGCCAGGACCGCTCGCATCCAGTCCGCGAAACCGGCGGCGGGCAGGGGCTTGCTGTAGTAGTAGCCCTGCACCTCGCGGCAGCCGTGGGCGCGCAGGAAGTCCAGCTGGTCATCGGTTTCCACGCCTTCGGCCACCACGTTCAGCGACAGGTTGCGGCCCATGGTGACGATGGTGGAAACGATGGTGGCATCGCCCTCGTCGCCGGGCACGTCGCGCACGAACGAACGGTCGATCTTGATGGTGTCGATGGGGAAATTCTTCAGGTAGTACAGCGAGGAATGCCCGGTGCCAAAGTCGTCGATGGCGATGGAGATGCCCTGCGCCGCCAGCCGTTCCAGAATGGACACGGAGGTGGGCAGGTCGCGCATCATGGTGGTTTCGGTGATTTCCAGTTCCAGTTGCGAGGGCGGCAGCCCGGATTCGACCAGGGCCGCCTGCACCCGGTCCAGCAGGTCCGGCTGGAACTGCCGGGCGGAGATGTTCACGGCGATGCGCAGCGGGCCCAGTTCGTCGGTCCAGCGGCGGGTCTGCATGCAGGCGTCACGCAGCACCCGTTCGCCCAGCGCCACCACAAGGCCGGTGTCTTCGGCCACGGGAATGAATTCCAGGGGCGGTACGATGGTGCCATCGGACCGGGCCCAGCGCACCAGGGCCTCCATGCCGGTGACCTGACCGGTCGTGATGTCCACGCGCGGCTGGTAGAACACCACGAATTCGTCGTTTTCCAGCCCTTTGCGAATGCTTTTTTCGATGGCCAGGCGCCGGGTAACGTCGTCGTTCATGGCCTGGGTGAAACGGCGAAAGCGCGCGCCGCCCTGTTCCTTGGCGCGGTACATGGCGATTTCCGCGTTCTTCAGCAGGGTGGCCGGGTCGCGCCCGTCGTCGGGCGAAACGCTGATGCCGATGGACGGCATCACGTACAGTTCGTGGTCGGCGGCGTTGAAGGGGCGGGTGAACGCGTCCTGGATGCGGGTCGATTCCGCCTCGGCCACCTCGCCGTCGCCTTCGCCCATGCTGGTCGGGGCCAGGGGCAGCAGCATCACGAATTCGTCGCCGCCAAGGCGCGCCACCATGTCGCGCCGGGGGGCCATGCCCACCAGGCGGCCCGCCACGGCGCGCAGCAGTTCGTCGCCCACGGCATGGCCCAGGCTGTCGTTGACGGTCTTGAAATTATCCATGTCCAGATACAGCACCGCCAGCCGCGTATCCGGCCCGCCCTTGCGGGCGTGATCCTCCATGCGCTGGCGCAGCCCCATGCGGTTGGGCAGGCCGGTCAGCTCGTCGTGGGTGGCCTGGTGGACGATCTGCGCTTCCTTGCGCTTCAGCTCGCTGACGTCGAGGAAGGTGCCCACCACGCCCGCGCGCTGGCCGGTGCGGTCGCGGAAATAGCTTTTGTACAGCACCAGCACGCGATCCTCGCCGGCGGCATCGCGCAGGTCGATCATGCACGAGTAGCCGGCACCGTCTTCGTCCTCGGGCGAGGGGAGGCTGCCCGTGGTTTCATCCACCAGGCAGGCCAGTTCCTGCGGCAGGATTTCGGTCACCGAACGGCCCACGATGTCTTCGGGCTTGCGGCCGATCAGGCGGCTGAAGGCGCGGTTGCAGCCGATGTAGGTGCCTTCCAGTGTCTTGTAGAACACCGGGTTGGGCATGCTTTCCACAAGCGCTTCAAGAAATTGGTTTTTCTCTTGCAGTAGCGCCTGGTATTCCACCAGGCGCTCGTTGGTTTCGCGCAGTTCGCGGGTGCGCTCCTGCACCTCCAGTTCGAGGTGCTCGCGGTAGCGCTTGCGTTCCTCCAGCAGGCGGGCGCGCTCCAGCGCCTTGTTCACGGCGTGTTCCAGCACGCGCATGTCGGTGACCGGCTTGGTCACGTAGTCCCACGCTCCGTGGCGCAACGCCTCCACCGCCTCTTCCAGCACGCCCACGCCCGACACCACGATGACGGGCACCTCGGGCGCGTCCTCGCGCAGGCGCTCCAGCACTTCCATGCCGCCCATGACGGGCATGCGCAGGTCCACCAGTACGAGGTCGGGCGCGTGTTCGGCAAACGCCTCTAGCCCGCGGCGGCCGTTTTCCGCCTCGATCACGTCAAAGCCGCTGTCTTCGAGGTAGGCGACCAGGTTCGAGCGGACGTTGACATCGTCGTCGATGGTCAGGATGCGGGGGGGGCGCTGGAGCATGGGGCGGCTTTTTCCTGTGGCTTGCGCTGATGTGGTTGGCGATATGTTTCATTCCAGATTGCCAAGCAGCGGGGAATTTATCCACAAAAAAATGGCCGCTGCACGGCGGTGGCATGACGGCCCGATGGAGATACGGCCTTGCGGGACAAGGGCGTGGCCTGCGGATGCAGGTTTGTGACCGCATGCAGATGGCGCGGGGCCGGGCAGAGGTGTGCGGACGGCGTTTCCGCGCCTGCCCGTTCATGCACGGAGCCGTGGCGGCAACGTGCCCGGCGAGGCAGGGGGGCGGAGGCCAGCTCAGGGCCAGCTCAGGGCCAGACAGGGGCAGGTCGCTGGCCAGTGGTCCTGCGCGGGCAGCCGGACGGGCGGACACGGCGGACGCGAACGGAGACCCCACACCGGCGACGGCGGACAGCTGCCGCGGGCTGGTGGCTGCGAGTGGACGGCAGCGGTGACGGTGGGGGCGATCAGTCGCGGGCGCGGTCGGCCACAATGTCGATGTCGGCGTGGCGCTGCATCAGGTGGCGGCGCAGGGCGCGCGCGTCGTCGAAGTCGCGGAAGGGCCCCACGCAGACCATCCAGCGCTTGCGACCGTTTTCCGTGCGCGTACGGACGCGCGCGGCGGCTTCGCCCTCGCGTTCAAGCTTGCGGACCAGCCGTTCGGCTTCGGCCTTGCTGGCGTACGACCTGATGCGGACGAAATAGGCGCTGTCGGGGTCCAGGGGGCGGCCCTTGGCATCGCCCAGCACCTCGATGCGCACGGCGGCGCTGCCCGGCCTGACAATGCCCAGTTGCTTCGCGGCGGAGTAGGAGACGTCGATGTCGCGGTTGCCGCGATAGGGCCCCCGGTCGTTCACCGTGACCAGCACGGAGCGGCCGTTGGAAAGGTTGGTCACGCGGACCACGGTGCCAAGGGGCAGGGTCTTGTGCGCGGCCGTCAGGGCGTTCATGTCATAGGCTTCGCCGCTGGCGGTCTTCTTGCCGTGCAGGTCGTCGCCGTACCATGAGGCGCGCCCGCGCTTGGCGGGTGCCTCGCTGGCCGCTGCGGGCAGCGAGGCGGCCAGCAGCGCGCAGAACATCAGGATGGTCGTCAGGTATCGTAGGGGGTGGCGTCGGGTCATGGGCCTCCTGCGGTTGCGTGCCACGGAAGGTCGTGGCGGGTCGTGTCCTGCCCGGCGCAAGGACACGGCTCTGGGGCAACGTTCGGTATGTCCCGTCGTGCAACGGGCTGCCGGGCAAACCCTGGGGGTAGCACCTCGACAGTACCATGTTTTTCCCGTATATCGCCGCACGTGTCAACGTGCCGCAATCCCGGCACGTTACGGGGCAATACTGTGGTAACATGCTGTCGCGCCACAGTGCGGGTGAGCTGTGTTGCTGCGTTATTTTCTGTCATCCTTCCCGCGACGTGCCCCGCGCATCGTGCGCCCGCGCCGCCGCGCCTTTTCCTGCACGCGGGAGTCGTTCATGCTGCTGTATGCCAAGCTGATGCTGGCCACCGTGTTCTGGGGTGGCACCTTTGTTGCCGGGCGCATCGCCGCCGCCCATGCCGGACCCTTTTCCGCCGCCTTTCTGCGCTTTGCCATGGCCACGGGCCTGCTGTTCTGGTATGTGCGCCGCCGCGAGGGGGCGTTGCCCCGCCTGACCTCGCTCGGCATGCACGGCTGGACCGGGGTGCTGCTGCTGGGGGCCACCGGGGTGTTTGCCTACAACGCCCTGTTCTTTACCGGGCTTGCCACCGTACCCGCCAGCCGGGCGGCGGTGATCGTCACCAACAACCCCATCGCCATCGCCGTGGGCGCGGCGCTGTTTCTGGGCGAGCCGCTGTCGCGCCGCAAGCTGGCGGGCATCCTGCTGTCCGTGGGCGGCGCGGTCATCGCCATCACCCGTGGCAACCCGCTGACGCTGTTCTCGTCGGCCCTGTCGTGGGGCGATGTGGCGCTGCTGGGCTGCCTGGCCAGTTGGGCCGCGTATTCCCTGTTGGGCAAGGTGGTCATGCGCGCACTGTCGCCGCTGGCGGCGGTGACCTGGTCGTGTGCGGTGGGCACGGTGATGCTGCTGCCCTTCGCCCTGTATGAAGGGCTGTGGGCGGCACTGCCGAGGTACCCGGTGGGGCTGTGGGTGGCTGCGGCCTATCTTGGCGTGTTCGGCACCGTGCTGGGATTCACCTGGTTCTACGAGGCGGTGAAGGAGATAGGCGCGGGACGGGCCGGGGTGTTCATCAATTTCGTGCCACTGACGGCCATAGTGTGCGCCTGGGCCATGCTGGGCGAGGCGCTGCCCGTGTCGCTGCTGCTGGGGGCCGCGCTGGTGACGTGCGGGGTGTTCATTACGAACAGGGCGTAGCGGTTAAGAGGGGTTGTGCCCTGTCGGGTGCGGTTTCTACGGAGACACGCCCCCCCTGTTGACCCCGCTCGATTTCGTTATGCCTCCGGCGGGCAAGGGGCCGCAGAGCGGCGGCCCCTTGCATCCCCGCGCTCCGGGGGCTCCGCCCCCTGGTCCCCCGACGTATCCTGCACCGCATTCCTGTGCCGGGCAGCTTCCCTCCGGCGCAGACGCCTCCGGGTGATCTGCCCGACGGAATGCGAATGTGCGCAAAGCTCTCGTCGCTACGGCGTAGCGAGGGTGCCTTTCCCCTCGGTTCGCATACGGCGCACATCCGCGACGCCGGAGCTTCCGCCTCGCAAGGCCTCGGCGGCGATCTCCGGCTGCGGCGCGCAACACCGCACAAGGTGCGTATGGGGTGGCGCATTGATCGAAAGGGAGGCCAACAAACAATGGTCGTTCGCTGCTTGCGCCAACGCAGCAGGCCAAGCCTTGGGCATTGTCCGTCATCATGCTCAACGAAAAAGTGCCGCGCGTAGAAGCGTGTGACGCCGAGCCTTGGCGGCGGCACATGCGTCGCAACGAGGGCGTGGGCAAGGCGCCCAAGTGGGATAGAGGTAGCGGGAGATTCGCGCACATCGCATTCCGCCGGGCAGATCACCCGGAGGCGTCTGCGCCGGAGGGAAGCTGCCCGGCACAGGAATGCGGTGCGTGACGACTTGGGGTTCCAAGGGGCGGAGCCCCTGGAACGCGGGGGTGCAGGGGGTGTTCGTTACAACACCTCCTGCCCGCCGGAGGCATAACGAAATCGGGCGTGGTCAAACGGGCTGGCGTGTCTTCGTAGAGGCCGTGCCCATCACTGCGCTCCCTCTCCCAATCCCCCTTATCGCCCCGCCCCGCGCACCCCTTACGGCACCAGCCGCAACACATCATCCTGCTTGCCGATGACCACCAGCGCATCCCCACGGTCCAGTGTTTCGTGCGCCTGCGGTACGAAGCGGTATTCCTTGCTGCCTAACGGTTTCACGGCCACCACCATGACCCCGTGGTCGTTGACCAGCTTCAGGTCCATCAGGGTGCGTCCGGCCCATTTGTCCACCACCAGTTCCTGCACCAGCACCCCGCCGCCCAGCGGCAGCAGGTCGAGCATGCCGGGGTTGGCCAGCCGGTGGGCCACGTGGGTGGCCACGTCGTGTTCCGGCAGGATCACCAGGTCAACGCCGAGCCGCGTGAGCACCTTGCGGTGCTCGATGGAGGCCGCCTTGACCCCGATCTTGCGCGCGCCAAGCTCCTGAAGGTTCAGCACCACCAGGAGCGAGGTTTCCATGGAATCGCCCACGCTCACGAACACGATGTCGAGGTCCTGGAAGCGCAGTTGCTGCAATACCGCGATGTCTGCCGCGTTGGCCTGGTAGACCTGCGCCAGCACGTCCTGGGCAAGGCGCACGCGGCTCTCGCCGGTGTCCAGCCCCACCACGGTATGGCCCATCTCGGTCAGGGTGCGGCCCAGTTGCAGGCCGAACTTGCCAAGGCCCACGATGCCGATTTCCAGTCTCTTCGCCACATTCACCATGGGGATGCTCCCGGATGCGTCGCCAGCAAGTGTGGGCTACCCGATGGGGTAGTCCACCTCGGGCCAGCGGAACTTGGGTTCGCTCTGCAAATGCTGCAAGGTGGCCAGCAGCCAGACGGGGCCGATACGCCCGATGAACATCAGCAGGGTTATCAAAATCTTGCCGGGCACGCTCAGGTGCGGGGTGACGCCGGTGGTCAGGCCCACGGTGCCGAAGGCGGAGACCACCTCGAACATCAGGTCCAGTTGCTGGAACCGGGCATGGGTGTGCGGGCTGATGCCGCCCTCGGTCAGGCTGAGCAGCATGGTGCCCACGGTGACAACGATGATGGCGAACAGGAACAGAGTCAGCGCCTTGGTCTGGGTGGGCGTGTCCACGGCGCGGCCCAGCAGCACGTTCTGTCGCCTGCCGCGCAACTGCATTTCCACGAACCCGGCCAGTACCCGAAAGCTGGTGGTCTTGATGCCGCCCGCGCACGACCCCGGTGAGCCGCCCACGAACATCAGGCAGATCATCACCATCAGGGTGAAGTCGGTCAGCCGTGCGATGTCCAGAGTATTGAAGCCTGCCGTGCGGCAGGTGACGGACTGGAAGAAGGCGGGCAGCACCAGCCCGGTGGGGCTGAGCCCGGTGTAGTCGCTGAGGTATTCGGCCAGCCAGATCAGCGCGGCCCCGGCCACGATGAGAAAAGCGGTGGTAGTCAGCACCAGCCTGGTGTGACGACTGAGGGGGCGATAGGGCCTGCCGGAAAGTTTCGTCCGCGCGGCCCCCAGCAGTTCGTCGATGACCGAAAAGCCGATGCCCCCCACCACGATCAGGAACATGATCACCAGGTTGACCCCGGCGTGTTCCTGCCACGGCATCAGGTTGTCGGGCCGCAGGCCGAAGCCCGCGTTGCAGAAGGCCGACACGGCATGGAACAGCGCGCCGAACGCGCCCATGCCCTGCGGGGCAAAGATGTACAGCAGGCATGCCGCCGCCAGTTCGATGCACAGGATGGTGCGCACCAGCCGGTACAGGAATCGCCCCAGATGAAACGAGGGGTCGTGCATCAGGGCCTGGCCCACGGCCAGCCTGTCGGTAAGCGACACGCGCCGCCGCAGCAGGAACACCAGTAGGCTGGAATAGGTCATGATGCCAAGGCCGCCAAGCTGGATGAGCGCAAGGATGATCCATTGCCCGGCCAGGCTGAACGTGGTGCCCGTGTCCGCAACGGTCAGCCCGGTGACGCAGACGGCGGACGTTGCGGTGAACAGCGCATCCACGAAGGATATCCCGGCCTCGTCCGCCGAAGGGGCATGACTGATGTCCAGGTACAGCAGCACGGCCCCGGCAAGTATGGTGGCCGCGAACGAGTACACCGGCAGGATGAGGGGCGAGAACAGGCGACGGCGGAGCATTCCTGAAACTATCCCGGTTCGTTCGGCGCGGCAAGCAGGACGCGGCGCGGCTTGCAATGGATGCGCCGCTGCACTACGTTGCCCGGACGTGAGGACATGCAGTCGGCCTCGGGCAGACAACCTGCCGGGCGCGGCGTCCGTTCCCTTTACCGCACCGTCAACGACAAGCGAGGCATTCATGGCCCTGTTCACCAAGGAAGAGGCGCTACGCTACCACTCCTGCGGCCACGCCGGGAAGGTCGAGGTGGTTCCCGTAAAGCCCTGCGCCACCCAGAAGCATCTTTCCATGGCCTACACCCCCGGCGTTGCCGAGGTGTGCCGTGCCATCCACGCAGACGTGTCGCTGGGCTACGACTACACCAACAAGGGCAACCTTGTGGCCGTGGTCAGCAACGGCACGGCGGTGCTGGGACTTGGCAACATCGGGCCGCTGGCGGGCAAGCCGGTGATGGAAGGCAAGGGCGTACTGTTCAAGATTTTCGCGGACGTGGATGTGTACGACCTGTCCATCGACCAGAAAGACCCCAAGAAGATCATCGAATTCGTGAAGATGCTGGAACCCACCTTCGGCGGCATCAACCTTGAGGACATCAAGGCGCCGGAGTGCTTCGAGGTGGAACAGACGCTCATCGAACAGATGGACATTCCGGTGTTCCACGACGACCAGCACGGCACGGCCATCATTTCGGGCGCGGGGCTCATCGCCGCGCTTGAGTTGACGAACCGCAAGCCAGAGGACGTCAAGCTGGTCATCAGCGGTGCGGGGGCTGCGGCCATCGCCTGCACCAGGTTTTTCGAATCGCTCGGCGTACAGCGCAAGAACGTGTTCATGTTCGATTCGCGCGGGCTCATCAACAAGGGCCGTACCGACCTGAACCCCCAGAAGCTGGAATTCGCGCAGGAACGGGACCACGGCAGCCTCGCCGAGGTCATGCGCGGGGCAGACTGCTTCCTGGGCCTTTCCGTGGGCGGCATGGTCACCCAGGACATGGTGCGCTCCATGGCCCCGAACCCCATCATCTTCGCCTGCGCCAACCCCGACCCGGAAATCTCGTACGAAGACGCCAGGGCCGCCCGCGCCGACGTGGTCATGGCCACCGGGCGCTCCGACTACCCCAACCAGATCAACAACGTGCTGGGCTTTCCGTTCATCTTCCGGGGCGCCCTGGACACCCGCGCCAGCGCCATCAACGAGGAAATGAAGCTGGCCGCGGCCCGCGCCCTGGCCGCCCTTGCGCGCGAGCCCGTGCCCGCCGAGGTGTTGGCCGCCTATGGCATCTCGGAACTGGCGTTCGGGGTGGACTACATCATCCCCAAGGCGCTGGACCCGCGCGTCATCGAATGGGTGGCCCCGGCCGTGGCCGAAGCCGCCATGCGCACCGGCGTGGCGCGCCGCCAACTGGACCTGGCCGCCTACAAGGTGGAACTGCGCGAGCGCATGCAGGCCGCGCGTGCCCGCATCGGGCAGTTTATTAATACCTACGGCTTGGATTTTTAGTTGGGTACTGCAAACCGTCCTTTTGCCCGCTGGCGTCGTCAAACTTCGCCTGCCATGTCGGTCGAATACGATAAGAGTATGCGGTGCGGTCGCCATCCGTAAGGCTCGCAAGCTCGCCTAACGGCTGCCGCACTCCCTCATGGCAGGCTAGTTTTCCTCGCCAGCGAACAAAAATCCTGGTTTGCATGCGCCCGGTAACGCCAAGCGTGCTTGGGAGCGGGCATCGCATGCCTCTCCGGCCAAGACATGCTATGTTGGGCACCGGTGGCTTTTTGCCGCCGGTGCCGTTGCGTGGAAGCCCCCGGTGGTTTAATTTTCAAGAATTGCCATGTCGCCGGAGAGGCGCGTGATGGAGGTGTGACGTGGACATTCGCTTTCAGGTGGGCGGTCCTGCCCAGTGGCGCGCGGATGCGGTGATCGTGTTCCTGTTCGAGGGCGACGCCCTTGCGGACGTGGTGCCGGAACTGCTGGAGGCAGCGCCGTGGCTGGGCATTGCCCCGGCGGTGCGCGATTTTCGGGGCAAGAAGGACGAGGTTGCCGTGTTCCACGGGCACCCGGCCCTGGCGGTGCCGCGTGTGATCGCGGCGGGCCTTGGCAAGCGCGAGGCGTTCGCGGCCACGGCCCCTGCCGGGCTGCGCGTGGCGGCGGGAGCGGCCCTGCGCCGCTGCCGCGAACTGAAGATCGAGACGGTGAGTATTGACGCGGTGGCCCTGGCCCGCGTGGCAGAGGCTGGCGATGCGGCCCCTGCATGGTCCCCCGTCGAGGAGGCCGTGTGCGGGGCGCTGCTGGGGCTGTACCGTTACGATCGGTTCAAGACCAACGGTGCTGGCAACGGGGGCGGGAACGCCGGTTCCGAAAACGGTGAAGACGCCCGCTTCGAGCCGCGCTGGCTGGCCCTGTTGTGCGCCGAAGCCTCGGTGCCGGACGACCTGCACGCCGCCGCCCGCCGGGGCGAGGCAGCCGCCGCCGGGGTGGCCCTGGCGCGCGACCTTGTCAACGGTCCGCCCAACTTCGTCACCCCCGGCCATCTGGCCGAGCAGGCCGTGGCCATCGCCAGGAAGTACGGCATGCAGGCCCGCTCGCTGGGCCGCGCCGAACTGGTGGAGATGGGCATGGGGGCCTTTGCCTCGGTCTTCCGCGGCGCCGAGGAGGAACCCCGGCTGGTGGTCATCGAGCATGCTCCCAAGGGTACCGAGGACCAGAAGCCGCTGGTGTTCGTGGGCAAGGGCATCACCTTCGACACGGGCGGCATCAGCCTGAAGCCCGCCGCCAAGATGCACGAGATGAAGGGCGACATGGCGGGCGCGGCGGCCATCCTTGGCCTGTTCGAGGCGCTGGGTCGTTCCGACGTGCCCCGCCGGGTGGTGGGCATCATGCCCTGCACCGAGAACATGCCCGATGGCCGGGCCACCCGCCCCGGCGACATCGTGACCACCCTGTCCGGCAAGACGGTGGAGATACTCAACACCGACGCCGAAGGGCGGTTGGTGCTGTGCGACGCCCTGACCTGGGCGCAGCGCGAATACGCCCCCGAGGTGGTGGTGGACCTGGCCACTCTGACCGGGGCCTGCGTGGTGGCGCTGGGCATGGACGTGGCGGCGGTGTTCGCCAACGACGACGAACTGTCGGGGCGCATCCGTACCGTGGGCGATGTGGTGGGCGACCGCTTCTGGCCCCTGCCGCTGTGGGACATGTACTTCGAGAACCTGAAGAGCGACGTGGCCGACATCGCCAACGTGGGCCCGCGCGAGGGCGGGGCCGTCAACGCGGCGCTGTTTCTGAAGCAGTTCGTGGACAAGGGCGTGCGCTGGGCGCATCTGGACATTGCCGGTCCGGCCTACACCGCCAAGAAAAGCTCCATCTGCCCCGGCGGCGGCACCGGCTTTGCGGTGCGCACGCTGCTGGAACTGGTGCGCGGCGGCGTGTAGCGCCGGACGCCGCATCCGAAAACGACCAGCGGGCCGCGAGGGGGAAACCTTTGCGGCCCGCATTCGTTGTGATGGGCTGGGCAGTTTGACCGTGTTGCGCACGATGTCCGTATGGCTCGCAGGCTCGCCCAACGGCCACGCTTCGCGCCCTTCGGGTCGAAGCCAAAGGGCGGAAAGACAATTTGGCAACTGTCCCTAGGCTTCCTCTTCGTCCAGCATCAACCCCTCGGGCAGGAAGATGTCGGGTACTTCCCCGGCGAACACCCGGTTGCGGCCCTGTTCCTTGGCCAGGTACAGTTTCTGGTCGGCCTTGCGGATGTGGTAGTCGATGTCGCCTTCCGGGCCGCAGGTGTGCACGCCAAAGGACAGGGTAACGCTGACGGGGATGCCGTGGTAGGAATACTCCATGGCTTCCACCTGGCCGCGTAGCTTTTCGGCCAGCCGTGCGGCCCCGGCCTCGTCGGTTTCCGGAAGCAGCAGCAGGAATTCCTCGCCGCCCCAGCGGCAGATGGTGTCCTGGTGGCGCAGGTTGTCGTGCAGCAGCCCGGCCACCGATTGCAGCACCTGGTCGCCGCACTGGTGGCCGTAACAGTCGTTTACCGACTTGAAGTGGTCGATGTCGCAGATGGCGATGGACAGCGGCCTGCCGGTGCGGCGGGCGCGCACCTGCTCGTATTCCAGCCGTTCACACAGGGCGCGGCGGTTGGCGAGGCCGGTCAGTTCATCGGTGCGGGCGCTTTCGGCCAGTTGCTGGGTAAGCAGGATGAGCAGGCGCTGGGTGTGGCGGCGGGTGTATTCCGCAAGCCCTGCGAAGATGCCGCAGCACAGCAGGGCCACAATGTAGCGGATGCGGAAGGCCTGCGAATAGTCGGCGTACAGGAAGGGATCGCCCGGCAGGAACAGGATGGCCCCCACCCCCAGCAGCAGGGCGCTCATCAGCAGTATGCCGACGGACAGGCCGAAGGTCAGCATGACCACGGGCGGAAAGATGAACAGCCACACAAAGCCGCTGCCCTCCACCCCGCCATGGGACACCATGTACAGCGACAGGCAGAACAGGGCCAGAACCAGCGTGGTGCTGGGCAGTACGTGGCGTCCGGTGCGGCCCACCCAGAACAGCCCGAACAGGGCAAGGCCCAGCATCACCAGCAGGAACAGGGTGAAGGTGTTCTGGCCCTGGATGAAATCCAGCACCCCCATTACCGAAGAGAACAGCGCGGTGACGCCATAGAACAGGTTCGCCACGCCGGTGACGCGCGCGGTCTCCGGGTCGGCGTCGTCCTGCAGGCCGTTGGCCAGCAGGGCGTTCATGCAGCGGTGCAACCTGTTCTTTTCGAGCACTGGTGCCTCTCGTGCAACAATGGGGGCGGACAAGGCCGCACATGCCCGCAACGCACCACGGCATCCGGAACCGGGGCGAAGGTCGGGCTGGCGTGTCCATGCGTGCGGGAAAACGCAAGGGGCGGTGCCGGGCGGGCCGGTAGTGGCGGCCTCCCCGCACGTTTCCCCAAACGTGCCGCACGCGCGCCTACCGGAATGAAACCTGAGTACTGTGCAGTCGTGAAGTCTGGCCGCAAGGCGTCGCCGGGGGCGCGGGCCGCTGCGGGGCAGGTGGTCGGGCAACTGACTTGCTGGCCGGCAAGGTGGCCAATGCAACGGCCAATCCTGCGACCGAACAGCCGGGCTGCCCAAGGGGGCTGACTCGTCGGCCTGCTCAGCCGGATTGACCAGCCGGATTGACCAGCCGGCCTGTCCAGTCAGATTGACCAGCCAGTCTGTCCAGGTGGACTGCCTCGTCGGACTACTCAACCGGATTGACCAGCCAAACGGCTTGGCAGGCCATTGGCACCCCTGCGGCAAGCCAACCAAGTGCCGACCAGCCACCTCTTTACGGCGGAATTCGGCCTGGCCTTTAGTCCTTGCTGGATATTGCCTTCACGATGCCACAGCCCCGCCATACCACAGCGTTGCCCGCCCTGTCAGCGGCAAGTCTTCCCTCACGTCATGCCCTACCGCAAAATGGGTGGAACGCCCACCGGGAGCGCATGCCCCGTCATGCACGCTCAATGATTGCAGGACTCTGTGACGTTCGTGCGAAAAGGGGGAAAATACCGTTGACAAGGCCCCCCGCTGCCAATAGATAGTGCCACTCTTCCAACGCGTGCGCGCCCCTGCCCTGCACCCGCGCACGAGGGCAAGAGAGAGGCTCTGGTCGGCCCGCCGTAAAGGCGGCGCCGTGGCATGCACCTGTAAACGGGGTATGTATGAGGTTCGGGAATTGGCAAGAAACCGTACGCTGCAACAGTGGAGTGTCGAAGACTCCGCTGAGCTCTATGGCATCCGCAATTGGGGTGCCGGGTACTTCGATGTCGCCCAGAGTGGTGATGTCGTGGTCTATCCTTTCGGAGACAACCGCGGTCCTGCCGTAAGCATCCCGGAAATCATCCGGGGCATGCGGGAGCGCGGCTATGACATGCCGGTGCTCCTGCGCATCGAGAACATTCTCGATTCCCAGATCACCAGTCTTCACCAATCCTTCCGCAAGGCCATCGGGTCGCTCGGCTACAAGGGCGAATACCGGGGCATCTTCCCCATCAAGGTCAATCAGCAGCAGCAGGTGGTCGAAAAGATCGCCCAGTTCGGTTCGCGCTACCACCACGGTCTCGAGGTGGGCAGCAAGGCCGAACTCATCGCCGCCGTCTCGCAACTGCGTGACCACGAGGCCTGCCTTGTCTGCAACGGCTACAAGGACGAGGAATTCATCGACCTTGGCCTGCACGCCGTGCGCATGGGCTACAAGTGCTTCTTCGTGCTGGAAATGGCCAGCGAGCTGCCGTTGATTCTCGAACGCGCCAAGTGCCTTGGCGTGCGCCCGCTCATCGGCGTGCGCGCCAAGCTGTCCGTGAAGGCGGGTGGCCACTGGACCGATTCCGGCGGCGAGCGCTCCACCTTCGGCCTGACCACGGCCCAGATCGTCGACGTGGTGGACCTGCTGAAGGACCACGACATGCTCGACTGCTTCCAGCTGCTGCACTATCACTTGGGGTCGCAGGTGCCCAACATCCGCGACATCCGCGCTGCCGTCATGGAAGCCTGCCGCATCTACGGCGGCCTGGTGGCCGAAGGCGCGGCCATGGGCTATCTGGACCTTGGCGGGGGCCTAGCCGTGGACTACGACGGCTCGCACACCAACTACGTGAGCAGCCGCAACTACAGCCTGGACGAATACTGCGCGGACATCATCGAAGCGGTGATGAACATCCTCGACGAGGAAGGCATCGCCCATCCGCACATCGTCACCGAATCGGGCCGCGCCACCGTGGCCTACTACTCCATGCTGCTGTTCAACATCCTGGACGTGAGCCGCGTGGAGATAGGCAACCTGCCCGACATCCTGCCCGACGACTGCCCCGAGCCCGTGCGCAACATGCGCGAGGCGCTGGCCGGTCTTACCCTGCGCAACCTTCAGGAATGCTACAACGACGCCGTGTACTACCGCGACGAAGTGCGCCAGCAGTTCCTGACCGGGCGCATCACCCTGCGCGAACGCACCCTTGGCGAACGCTACTTCTGGGCCATCATGAAGCGCATCGCCCAGGAAAAGCAGAAGCTGAAGCACGTCCCCAAGGATCTTGCCGAGATAGACGTGGCCCTGGCCGACATCTACTACGGCAACTTCAGCGTGTTCCAGTCGCTGCCCGATTCGTGGGCCATCGACCAGCTGTTTCCGGTGGTGCCCCTGCACCGCCTGAACGAGCTGCCCTCGCGCCAGGGCATCCTGTCCGACATCACCTGCGACAGCGACGGCCGCATCGACCACTTCATCGACCCGCAAGGCGTGAAGGGCACCCTGGACCTGCACCCCCTGAAGGACGGCGAGGAATACTACCTCGGCGTGTTCCTGGTGGGGGCGTATCAGGAAACCCTGGGCGACCTGCACAACCTGCTGGGCGACACCAACGTGGTTTCGGTGCGCGTGCACGAGGACGGCAGCTACGAATTCGTGCGCGAACTGCGCGGCGATTCCGTGGCGGACATCCTGTCGTATGTGGAATACGACCCCCGCCGCATCATCGACGACATCCGCGAGGCGGCGGAACAGGCCGTGCGCGAGGGGCGCATCACCCCCTCCGACCGGTACCGGGTGATGCAGGCGTATGAGGATGGGTTGCGGGGGTACACCTACTTCGAACGCTAACGGCACCCGCTCCGAAAGGGCCTCTTGCCCGCTGGCTTCGTCAGGCGTCGCCTTTCATTCCGGTCGAGTACGATAAGAGTACACTCCCTGCATGAACGGCTCGCCTTCCTCGCCAGCGAACAAGATGCCTCTTTCGGAAGCGGGCGCCGCAGGCATAGCGCGGTGCGATAAGACGAAATCGCACTGTCGCCATGGGCGTGGTAGTGCTTTTGCGGAAATCGCTAAAGGCGTGAAGCGCAAGGCTCCGCACCCCATCGAAGCAGGATACCCTTGATGCATGCCATGCCGATCGCATGGTATGCTGACGCCGGTCACCGGCGCATGCAGGCAACAAGCGGGGCCGCCCCATGGTGTGGGGCTGGCCGTTCGGGATAACCACAGCAGTGTCGCGCGGTCGCGCGTTTCCGGGCATGGGTGCTCGGGGCGGGCGGGGTGCGCAAAGGAGTGCGTCATGGCACGTGTCCTCATCATCGGCGCTGGCGGCGTGGGCGGCGTGGTCGTCCACAAGTGCGCGCAGGTTCCCTCCGTATTTTCCGAAATCATGCTGGCAAGCCGCACCAAGTCGAAGTGCGACGCCATCGCCGCAGACGTGAAGGCCCGCACCGGGCGCACCATTGAAACGGCCCGGGTCGACGCCGACAACGTGCCCGAGCTGGTGGCGCTGATCCGCGCGTACAAGCCGGACATGGTGCTGAACATCGCCCTGCCGTACCAGGACCTGACCATCATGGACGCCTGCCTCGAAACCGGCGTGCACTACCTGGACACCGCCAACTACGAGCCGCTGGACGAGGCCAAGTTCGAGTACAAGTGGCAGTGGGCCTATCAGGAGCGCTTCGAGAAGGCCGGGCTGATGGCCCTTCTGGGCAGCGGCTTCGACCCCGGCGTGACCAACGTGTTCTGCGCCTACGTCATGAAGCACCTGCTGGACGAGGTGCACGTGCTCGACATCATCGACTGCAACGCGGGCGACCACGGGCACCCCTTTGCCACCAACTTCAACCCGGAAATCAACATCCGTGAAGTGACCGCGCGCGGCCGCTACTGGGAACGGGGCGAGTGGGTGGAAACCGATCCCCTGTCGTGGTCCATGAACTACGATTTTCCGGAGGGCATCGGCGCCAAGAAGTGCTTCCTCATGTATCACGAGGAACTGGAATCGCTGGTGCAGAACCTGAATGGCCTGAAGCGCGCCCGGTTCTGGATGACCTTTTCGGACAATTACCTGAACCACCTGAAGGTGCTGGAAAACGTGGGCATGACCCGCATCGACGAAGTGGAGCACGACGGCAAGAAGATCGTGCCCATCCAGTTCCTGCGCGCGCTGCTGCCCGACCCGGCATCCCTCGGCCCGCGCACCAAGGGCAAGACCTGCATCGGCTGCCTGATGCAGGGGGTGAAGGACGGCAAGCCCAAGACCGTCTACATCTACAACGTGTGCGACCATCAGGAATGCTACCGCGAGGTGGGATCGCAGGCCATTTCGTACACCACTGGCGTGCCCGCCATGATCGGCGCCATGATGATGATGACCGGCAAGTGGTCCGGCAAGGGCGTGTACAACATGGAGCAGCTGGACCCCGACCCGTTCATGGACGCCCTGAACAAGCACGGCTTGCCGTGGGTTGTGGTTGAAAAATAGACATTCTGGGTAGTTTGCCCTCAGAATGCCGATTGTCTCGGCACAGTGAGCAGCATGAATTCCGGGGGGCCGCGCGTGCGGTCCCCCGGTCCTTGTTCAGGCAGCGGGTATGGGGGAGCATGGTGGTGATTTTCAGGAGGGGCCTTGCGGCATTCTAGAATCTAGAATATGGAATGTCCATGAACCTGCTCCCGCAAGATGTACTCGTCATGCTCAAGCTTTCGGTGGCGCGGCGTACCCGCTGGACCTACGACCAGTTGGGCGTGGCGCTGGGCATGAGCATGTCCATGGTCCACAGTTCCATCAGGCGTGCCGCGCAAGCCCGGCTGTACGATGAGAACAGGCGAAAGCCCGTGCGCGCCGCGCTGGAGGAATTTCTGGTGCATGGCGTGAAGTACGCCTTTCCTCCAGACATCGGCACGGTGACGCGCGGGGTGCCGACGGCTTTTGCCGCGCCCGCACTGAAGGGAGAACTCCTGCATGATTCGGGAGCCGAAGCGGTGTATGTCTGGCCGTATCCGGAAGGGGACCATCGGGGCGTGTCTCTGTCGCCGTTGTATAAATCAGTACCGGTAGTTGCCTTGCGCAATACCCGCCTGTACGACGCCCTGAGCCTGCTCGACGCCATCCGCATCGGGCGGGCGCGTGAACAGCAGCGGGCGGCTGAATTTCTGAAAGGCATGTTGCGGAGCGATGATGCGCCGACTGCGTAACATCGGCCATGTGTTGGACGCCGCGCGCCTGCTGGGCGACCTTGCGGACGAAGTGGCCTTCGTCGGCGGGGCCAGCGTGGCCTTGTTGCTGACCGACCCGGCGGCCCCGGATGTACGTCCCACGCTGGATGTGGACGTCATTGTCGAGGCGGCCACGCGCCACGACTATTACCGCGTGGCCGACCGCCTGCGGTCACGCGGCTTCGCGGAGGACATGGATGTGGTGTGCCGCTGGCGACACGGAGCGCTGGTGCTCGACGCCATGCCCACGGACGATGCCATTCTGGGCTTTTCCAATTGCTGGTACGCCGATGCCTTGCGCCATGCCGTGCGCATGACCGTGGACGGCGTGACCTTGCGGGTGGCCGCCCCGGCGTATTTTCTGGCCACCAAGCTGGAAGCCTTTCGGGGGCGGGGCAACGGCGATTACCTCACCAGCCACGACATGGAAGACCTGGTGGCCGTGCTGGATGGCCGATCGGATATCGCGGGCGAGGTACAGGCTGCGGACGCAGCCGTGCGCGGCTACCTTGCTGCGGCCTTTGCCGCGCTGCTGGCCGATGACGACTTTCTGGACGCGCTGCCCGGCTACCTGCCGCCCGACCCGGCAAGCCAGAGGCGCGTCCCCCTGCTCATGGGGCGCATGCGCCCCATCGCCACGGGTGGGGTGTAAACGTTTTCCGGCTTCCGCGCTGCCGACAGAAGTCCATATTACACCGAGGCATCCCGCATTCCGCTTTTGCAAGGAGTACCCCCAGAATGATGGACCAAGCCTATCTCGCCAAGCTCGACCCCACCCGCTTCCCGTCCCCGTGCTTTGTGGTGGACGAGGCCCGCATAGAGGCAAATGCCGCCATTCTGGACACGGTGCAGCGCCGCACCGGGGCAAAGGTGCTGCTGGCGCTGAAGGGCTTTGCCATGTGGAGCCTGTTTCCGCTGCTGTCGCGCGCGCACGGCGGGGTGCTGCACGGCACCTGCGCCAGTTCCCCGCACGAGGCGCGGCTGGGCCGCGAGGAATTCGGGGGCGAGGTGCACGCCTTTGCCGCCGGGTACAGCGCTGCGGACATGGCCGAATTGGTGACCCTGGCCGATCATCTGGTGTTCAACTCGTTCGCGCAGTGGGACCGGTTTCGCCCGGCGGTGGCGGCGGCGGGGCGGCCCATCGAGTGCGGCATGCGCATCAATCCGGAGCACTCGGAAGGGGCGGTGGCCATCTACAACCCCTGCTCGCCGGGTTCGCGCCTGGGGGTGCGGCCCCACCACTTCGAGGCCGCCCTGGCCGAGGCGGCGGCGCGCGGCCAGGACGCGCTGGACGGCATATCCGGCCTGCATTTCCACACCCTGTGCGAGCAGGACGCCGACGCGCTGGACCGCACCCTGCACGCGGTGGAGGCGAAGTTCGGCGCGCATCTTTCGCGCATGAAATGGCTGAACTTCGGCGGCGGGCATCACATCACCCGTCCCGGCTACGACCTTGACCTGCTGTGCCGGTGCATCGACCGCATGCAGCAGAAGTACGGGGTGCGGGTGTATATCGAGCCGGGCGAGGCCGTGGCCCTGAACGCCGGGGTGCTGCTGTGCACCGTGCTGGACGTGGTGCAGGCCGACATGCCCGTTGCCATTCTGGACACCTCTGCCGCCGCGCACATGCCCGACGTGCTGGAAATGCCCTATCGCCCCGGCTGCATCGGTTCCGGCCTGCCGGGCGAGAAGGCGTGGACCTGCCGTTTCGCGGGCAAGTCGTGCCTGGCGGGCGATGTCATCGGCGAATACTCGTTCGACGCGCCCCTGCAACCCGGCGACCGGCTGGCCTTCCTGGACATGGCCATCTACAGCATGGTCAAGACCACCACCTTCAACGGGCTGCAACTGCCCGCCATTGCCCGCTACCGGTCGGCAGACGCGGATGGCGATGCCGTCGGGCGGGGCGCGCGGCGCGAGGTGGTGCGCTCCTTCGGGTACGAGGCGTTCAAGTACCGCCTGTCCTGATGCGGCGGGCATGCGGTTCGCCAGTCCGTGCGGCTTTCGGGGGTGCTTGCGCCTGCGTTCGGCAATGCCTAGCATGTGTCCATGCGGGCGCCATGCGCCCCGGAGGCAGCCATGATCTACATCGATGACAACGCGCGGGAGCGCATTTTGTCGGACGGCGGCAACGTGATCGTGTACATGCAGGCGGCGCGTGGCTGCGGCTGAGCATCGCGCATCATGCCCGTGCGAACCCCCGCCGTGCGCGTGGGGCAACCCCCGGAATGGATGCGGCCCGCCTTTCACCGGCACATGGTGGACGGCGTGGTGGTGTGGCTGGACCCGTCGGTAAAGCGGTTGCGCTGGGACGAACCGGCCCGCGTGCGGCTGCGCCGGTTCCTGTGGTTTTCGTATTTCGACGTGGAGGGGGCGCGCACCCTGGTGGCCTAGCCTGCCGGGGGCGAGAGCCCCGCGCTGACGTGAGCGGACGTGCGCGGCCCGTGCGATTCCTGCGGCCCGTACGATCCGTGGGGTCCGTACGATGTGCGCGGCCCGTGGGGGCGGGCGCGGTCTGGCGCGGACCCTGCGTGCCGTGCCCATGTGCCGCAGATCGCGGCCCGGCACGCGCTTTTCGGTTCATGGTTTCGGCTGCCGCCCCCCGATGGGCGGCGTTGTTGGAAGGGCCGCGCGGCATGTCAGGGGTGTCATGGCGCGCGGATGGGCAAACAGCCGCCTCCCCGCGCGGGAAGGCGTTACCGGAGCTTGCCATGCGGCACGCCGAAGGGCGTTTCTTGGCCTCTGAACTGGACAATGCCGCGCCCGCCGGGGCGCGTTTTCATGTCATCCCCGTCCCCTACGAAGACAGCGTTTCCTACGGCGGGGGCACGGCGGCGGGGCCTGCCGCCATCCTTGCCGCGTCGGACCAGCTGGAACTGTGGGACGGCGAATCGGTGCCCGCAGAGCTTGGCATTCACACCGCGCCCGCCGTGGACTGTTCCGGCGGGGCGGAGGCGGTGCTGGCGCGCATCGAGGCGGCCACGGCCACGGCCCTGTCCCACGGGGGGCTGCCCGTGCTGCTGGGCGGCGAGCATACCGTCACCCTTGGGGCGCTGCGGGCGCTGCACCGCCAGCACGGCAGGTTCGGGGTCATCCAGTTCGACGCCCACGCCGACCTGCGCGACAGCTACGGCGGCACCCCCTACAGCCACGCGGCGGTGATGCGCCGCGCCGTGGCCGACCTTGGCCTGCCGCTGTTCCAGATCGGGGTGCGCGCCCTGTGCCGCGAAGAAGTGGACTGCCGCGCCGCGCTGGGCATCGGCCATCTGGACGCCGCCGCGCTGGCCCGCCACGGCATCCCCGACCCGCTGCTGCCGCCGGGCTTTCCGGAACGCATCTACGTGACCTTCGACGTGGACGGGCTGGACCCCTCCATCATGCCCGCCACCGGCACTCCGGTGCCCGGCGGCCTTGGCTGGTACGACGCCCGGCGCTGCCTGGAACTGGCCATGGCCGGGCGGCAGGTGCTGGGCTTTGACGTGGTGGAACTGGCCCCCATGCTGGGCTTTCACGCGGCGGACTTTGCGGCGGCGCGGCTGGTGTACGACATCATGGGGCTGGTGCAGCGGCTGGGCCGCTGAGCCGGATTCCTCTTCCGTCCCTGTTCTCCGCGCGCGGTTCTCGCGCGGGGGCCAGCCTTCTGCCGCATGTCGTGGGGCCGGACGTCCGCACGCCCGCGTCCCACCCGCACACGTCCTACCCGCACCCAACAACGACAGCGCCCCGGCTTCCGGATGTTTCCGGGCCGGGGCGTTCGTGGTGTGATGGCATGGGCGGGATGGGGACGGTGCGGGGGCGGTGCTGATGCAGCAGGGCCGCCCCCTCCACCGGCCATCCCCGGTCAGATGGTGCCGCCCCCGTCGCGGGGCACGGTCAGTCGTCTGCCCCGTACCAGCAGCGCGGCGAACTCTTCCGGCGGCAGGGGGCGGCTGAACAGGAATCCCTGCACCTCGTGGCAGCCTTCCAGCAGCAGGAAGTTGAGCTGTTCCGGCGTTTCCACCCCTTCGGCCACCACGCGTAGCCCCAGCCTGTCGGCCATGGTGATGATGGTGGCGGCGATGGCCGCGTCGTTGGGGTCGTCGGGGATGTCGCGGATGAACGAACGGTCGATCTTCAGCGAGGTCAGCGGCAGGTTCTTGAGCTGGGACAGCGAGGAGTAGCCGGTGCCGAAGTCGTCCACCGAAAGGGCAATGCCCATTTCCGCCAGTTGGTTCAGCTTGCGGATGGTGTGGTCCGCGTCGGTGACGATGGTGGATTCGGTGATTTCCAGTTCCAGCAGGTGCGGCGGCAGGCCCGTTTCGGCCAGCACGTCGGCCACCATGCCCACCAGGTTGCGGTGGCGGAACTGATGCAGCGAAAGGTTCACGGCCACGTGCAGGTCGGCGTGCCCGGCATCGCACAGGGCGCGGGTTCTGGCGCAGGCCAGGCGCAGCATGTGCTCGCCAAGGGGCACGATGAGCCCCGTGGATTCGGCCAGCGGGATGAACTCCGCCGGGTGTTCCTGGCTGCCGTCGGCGCGGGTCCAGCGGGCCAGGGCCTCCATGCCGGTGATCAGGCCGGTGTTCAGGTCCACGCGCGGCTGGTAGTGGGCGGTGATGTCTCCGGCGGCCAGGGCGCGGTGCAGGTCGCCTTCCAGCGACAGGCGGCGCACGGCGCGTTCGTTCATGGCCGGGGTGAACAGGTGGTAGCGGCGCTTGCCCTGTTCCTTGGCGCGCGACATGGCGATGTCGGCGTTGCGCACCAGGGTGTCCGGGTCGTCGCCGTCGTCGGGAAACAGGGCTATGCCCACGCTGGCGCCCACGAACAGTTCGTGTTCCTGCACGCGCACCGGGTCGGTGAACCGGGCCAGCAGCCGTTCGGCCACCTGCGCGGCGTCGCGTTCGTTCTCCACGTCCTGCAGCACCACGACGAATTCGTCGCCGCCCACGCGGGCCAGGGTGTCCTGCGGGCGGACCATCTGGCGCATCTGCTCGGCGGCCTGTTGCAGGTAGATGTCGCCCACCATGTGGCCCAGGCTGTCGTTGACCTGCTTGAAGTTGTCCAGGTCCACCGACAGCACGGCCACCTTGCGGCCCTCGCGCCGGGCGCCGTTGATGGCCATGCCCAGCCGGTCGCGCAACAGGGCGCGGTTGGGCAGGCCGGTGAGCGCGTCATGGTGGGCCTGGTGCTGGATCTGCGATTCCTTGGCCTTCAGTTCCGTGATGTCGTGGAACACGGCCACGTAGTATTCGGTGCGCCCGGTGGGGCCGGGTATGGCGCTGATGCTCAGCCACTCGGGGTAGACCTCGCCGTTCTTGCGGCGGTTCCAGATTTCTTCTTCCCAGCGGCCATCCTCCACCAGGGTGCGCCACATGTCCTCGTAGAAGGCGCTGTCGTGGTGGTGCGACTTGAGGATGCGCGGGGTCGCGCCCACGGCTTCTTCCGCCGGGTACCCGGTGATGGTGGTGAAGGCCGGGTTCACCGCCACGATGGTACCTTCCGGGTCGGTGATGCAGATGCCTTCCAGCGCGTTGCGGAACACCCGTTCGAACAGCCGCGCCTGCCGTTCGGCGGCGCGGCGGCCGGAAATGTCGTGCACCACCACCAGTGCGGCCATGCCCTCGCCCCGCAGCAGGGACAGGGGCAGGGGCTCCACGCTCACCTCGGCCTCGTGGCTGCCCTGCGCGGTGGCGCAGACCCCCTCCATGCAGAAGCCGCCGGTCGGGCAGGATTCGTGCGGGACTGTGGGCGGTCCCGCCGGGGTGGCGTCGGGCAGGGGGCTTCCGGCCAGCAGGTTGTCGATGCGGGCCTCGATGTCCGGGGGCAGCAGGTCCGCCGTGCGCAGGGACAGCAGGGCCTGGCGCGGGTGGCCGGACATGCGTTCGGCGGTGCGGTTGCAGTCCACGATGCGGCCGCCCTCGCCGCGTACGTACACGGCGTCGGGGGCCAGTTCGAACAGCGCGCGGAAGCGGGCGGTGCTTTCGGCAAGCGCGGCGGTGCGCTGGCGCACCTCTTCTTCTATTTCGGCCTGGACCAGGGCGGTGACGTCGAAGGCCAGGCCCAGCACGGCACCTGCCCCGGCCACCTCGGGCGGCAGGGGCAGCTTGGCCACGCGGAACACCCGCTCGGTAGCGTCGTCGGGCAGCATGCGCTCGCACAGCATGGGGGTTTCGTCGGCGGCCACGCGCCGGTCCTCGTCCAGCAGGGCGCTGGCCACGGCATGGGGAAAGATGTCGTGCGGGGAAAGGCCCACCATGTCCTTGCCGGGCACTCCGGCCAGGTCGGCGTACAACTGGTTGGCGGCCAGATAGCGGCCCTGGCCGTCGCGCAGGAACATGGCCACCATGGGGTTGTCCAGCAGGGCGCGCAGCAGGCCGGGCATCTTGCCGGCGGACGCGTCGTCGCCAGCCCTCACCCCGCCAACTGCCCCACCGGTGGCGTGCTGTTCCTGTTTCCTGTCCCGCCTGTCGCCCGTCCTGTCGTCCGTCATTCGGAACCCCCCTTGAAAGCACGGCGCACGTGGATGTCCAGATGGCATGCCATACCAGAAAGCGCGGGGGGCCGGAAGAGGCTGACGCGTACCCCTCCTCTGTGCCTGTCCATCCGCCGACCGGCTGCCCGTCACATGACTGCGCGGACGACGAATGCGGGCAGGCGACCCGAATGTGGGCGATGCAGGGGAGGGGGCGGGGCGGGGGTTGCACAGGTCGCGCCAGTCGTGCCATTGTGCATGCATCGGCATTCCCTTGCCATGCCTTGTACCGCCGTGTTCTGCATGATCGCGGGCATTCGTCCGCGCATGCCGCGCCCGGCCCGGTGGGCGACAGCGGGGGGTGCGCCCACGCGACGCCACTGGCGCGCACAGCACGAAGGAGTCCGCGTCATGCCCTATGCACGAATACTGCTTCCCATGGATGGTTCGGAGCATGCCCGCCTGGCCCTGCGCCACGCGGTGAACCTGGCTCGTTGCGGTGGCACGGGGCACGTTGTGCTTATGCACAGCTTTGGCGAAATTCCCGCCCTCATCGGCGGCGAGCCGCGCGAGGAACTGGTGCGTGAATGCACCCAGGAGGCGGAAGCCATGCTGGCCGAGCCGCGCGCCCTGCTGGACGAACTGGGCGTGCCCAATTCCGTGCGCATCGTGGACGGTGCCCCCGGCAGGGCCGTGGTGCGCGTCTGCGACGAGGAAGGGTGCGACACCATCGTCATGGGTTCTCGCGGGTTGGGCGAATTGGGCGGCATGATCATGGGCAGCGTCACCCATCAGGTGCTTCAGTTGGCTAAGGTGCCCGTGCTGGTCGTCCGCTAGGCCGCGAAGTCATGGTTCGAACCGCCCCCACTGTGCCGCGCGGGCCGGGCCGCGCCCCCTTTACCCCCGGTCCCGACATCCTCTCCATCAGGCACCTTGCCCGCGTCCGGCCCCTGCGGGGTGCGGCATGACCCCCTTCCCGGCGGTCACCCTGGTCACCCTGCAATGGGTGCTCATTCCCGCCATGTACGGGGTTTCCGTGTATGCGGCGGGCCACGCCCTGCTGTACAAGCGCGACCCGCGTGCGGCGCTGGGGTGGATTGCCGTGTGCCTTACCTTTCCCGTGGCCGGGCCGCTGCTCTATTTCCTGTTCGGCATCAACCGCGTGCACAGCCGCGCCGCCCGCCTGCTGGAAGAATCGGAAACCCGCCGCCTGCGCGAAGGGGGGCGTCTGCACGGCGGCCCGGCCCGGAACGAGCCGCCGGGGGCCATGCCGTCCACCATCGTGCCGCCGCGCTACGAGCGGCTGGCCCGCGTGGGCTATGCGGTTACCGGGCGCCCCCTGGCCGGGGGCAACCACGTGCAGCCCCTGCATAACGGCGAGCAGGCCTACCCCGCCATGCTCGACGCCATCGACAATGCCGAGCACAGCGTTTTTCTGACCACCTACATCTTCGGCACCGGCGACGCGGGCCAGCGCTTCGTGGATGCCCTGGCCGACGCCGTGGCACGCGGGGTGGACGTGCGGGTCATCGTGGACGGCGTGGGCTGCCTGTACCACTGGCCGCGCGCCTGGCGGCGGCTGACCCGGCGCGGGGTGCGCGTGGAACGCTTTCTGCCGCCGCATCTCGTGCCGCCGCAGCTTTCGGTGAACCTGCGCACCCACCGCAAGGTGCTGGTGTGCGACGGCAAGGTGGGCTTCACCGGGGGGATGAACATCGCCCAGAACCACATGGCCGCGCAGGGCTGCACCCGTTGCGTCACCGACATGCATTTTCTGTTCAGCGGGCCCATCGTGGCCCAGTTGCAGGAAGCCTTTCTGCGTGACTGGGGCTTCGTCACCGGCGAATACGCCCCCGGCCCGCAGGTGCGCGAGGAACCCTGCGGCGATTCGCTGTGCCGCATGGTGCTGGACGGACCCGGCTTCGGCTCCGAGCGCGTGCACGACCTGCTGGCGGGCGTGGTGGCCGGGGCCGAGCGATCCATCCACATCATGACGCCCTATTTCCTGCCCTCGCGCGAACTGATCAGCGGGCTGCGCGCCGCCTCGCTGCGCGGGGTAGAGGTGCACTGCGTGCTGCCCGTCCGCAACAACCTGCCCTTCGTGCACTGGGCCACCCGCAACCTGCTGCCCTCGCTGCTGGAAAGCGGAGTGCGGGTGTTCTATCAGCCGCCGCCGTTCTGCCACACCAAGCTGCTGCTCATCGACGGGTGTTACGCCCACGTGGGGTCGGCCAACATCGACCCGCGCAGCCTGCGCCTGAACTTCGAGCTGACGGTGGAGGTGCTGGACACCACCGTGGCCCGCCAGTTGGGGCACCACTTCGAGGCGGTGCGCGCCGTGTCGGACGAGGTGACGCCCGAATCGCTGACTGCCCGCAGCATGCCGGTGCGCCTGCGCGATGCGATGTGCTGGCTGTTTTCTCCTTACCTGTAGGGGCAGAGCCCCGTCGGTACCCGCTTTGCCACGGAAAATCATGCAGCATCGCGTGCCGGACGGGTTTTGCAGCCCACCGGCATCATGGCGTTTTTCGAAACGGCAGGATGGGGGCCGCAGAAGCATGCGCCGCGTGCCGGTTTTGCCGACCTGTGGAATGCAATGATGGCAGCCTATTGCGCAGGTACGATGCGGCGGTGCCAGCCGTTTCGCGGGGGGCGGGCGCGGGGTTGACACCCCCGGCCAGGGGATTACTAGGGGGGTCGCAACGCAGTTTTCCCGGAAGGTAGTCTTCGGAATGAATACGTCTCTTCAGCGCCAGGTTTCGTGCGGCATGCCGCGCGGCCTTGGCGCCTCCGATACCGGTTTCGCCACTTCAAGCCTTTCCCCCGCCACGCATGCCATCCCCCGCATCGGGGCGACTCGCGCGCGCGGAACGGGCGTTTCGTCCCGCTCTGCGCTGGCGTGCTGCGCCGTGCTGGCAATGCTGGCCGTGGTGCTGCTGCCCGACGCGGCCTTTGCCTGGGGGCCGGGCGTGCACATGGTGGCCGCGCACTGGCTGCTGCAGAACGCCTCGCTCCTGCCCGCCGCCGTGGGTTCGGCCCTGCTGGCCCATCCGGATGCCTTCCTGTACGGCAGCCTTTCCGCCGACATCTTCATCGGCAAGGGCTGCACCGTCACCCCCGGCCACAGCCACAACTGGAGCACCGGCCACGCCCTGTACGAGGCGGCGGACACTCCGCGCCTGCATGCCTACGCCTGCGGCTACCTTGCGCACCTTGCCGCCGACACCGTGGCCCACAATCACTACGTGCCCACGCTGCTGGGGGGCACCCCCGGCACCGGCAAGCTGAGCCACGTGTACGTCGAGATGCAGGCCGACCGCATGGTGGAATGGGACGCGGCAGAGGCCGCCAGCCTGTTCCGCCTGCCCAACGGCGCGGCGGACCGCACCCTGTTGCAGGCCACGCACGGCGGGCACTGGCCCTTCGCCTTCAAGAAGCGGCTGTTCCGGAGCAGCCTGGCCGTCAGCGGCAAGCAGTCGTGGCGGCGTTCGCTGGGGCTGGTGCACCGGGTTATGCCCCACGCGGCGGACCGGGCCTACCTGCGCGACATGATCGACGTCAGCGTGCGGGCCGTGGTGGACGTGCTGCGCGACCCGTACGGGTCGGCGGTGACGGGCATCGACCCCATCGGCAGCGACCACCTGGCCGAGGCCCGCGACGTGTGCCGGGGCGTGCAGCCCATGGTGGCGCGCAGGCCGGGCGGCGCACGCTTTCCGCTGGACGAGCGGCTGGTGGATCTGCCCTATTTGCCGGTGCCGTGCCGGGCGGCCTGAGCGGCCCGTTTTTCTGACCACGCGAAAAGGCGGCGGGAGTGATCCCGCCGCCTTTTCGCGTGCGTGGACGTGCGTGAGGCGGGGGGCTGCCGTACGGCAGCGGGGAAGAGGGGGCGGCACGGGCCGCAACGGAATGCGGACGGAGGGTCAGCCAAGCAGCCACGAGGCCAGCGCGCCTGCGCCCACCACGTACAGCACGTCCACCCCGGCGCGCAGCGCGGCAAAGGCGGCCACGCCGATGACGGCGGGCAGCGGCGTGGGGGGCAGGGCCTGGGCCACGCTGATGGCCAGGTACCCCAGCAGCCCGGTGAACCCCGCCAGCGTGGCGCGTACCGCCCGGCGGTAGATGCGCGAATGCTCGATGCGCGAGACCAGCCGTTCCGCCCCCAGCATGAAGAACAGCGACGGCGTGAAGATGGCCAGCCCCGCCACCACCGACCCCACCGGGCCATCCACCTGCCAGCCGATGAACGCGGCGGTGAGGATGATGGGGCCGGGCGTCACCTGGCCGATGGCCACGCCGTCCAGAAAGGCGGCGTCGCTCATCCAGCCGCGCAGGTGGACCACCTCGTGGCGCATCACCGGCAGGGCCGCCAGCGCCCCGCCGAAGGCCACGAGGTCGGTGCGCAGCATGGACACGGCCAGGGCGAACAGGTCGGGCCGCAGGGCCGCCAGCACGGCCAGGGCCGCGGCCACCCCCGCCAGGCCCGCCAGCACGCCGCGCAAGGCGCCCAGGGCACCGGGCCGGACGGCAGCGCCGGGACCGCCGCCCGCCCGCGCGGAGGGTGCGGCATCGCCATCGCGGTACACCACCACCCCGGCGGCGGCCGCCGCCAGCACCGGCACGATGGGGTGGACGCCCAAAAGGGTCAGTCCGCATACCCCGGCCCCGATCACCCAGTCCATGCCCATGCGCAGATAACGTTTGCCGAAATCAAGCAGCCCGGACACCATCAGCGCCACGGTGACGGCCTTCAGCCCGATGAACGCGGCCATGACGGCGGGCAGTTCGTGATTCTTCCAGTACATGGCCGAAAGCGCGGTGATCATCAGGAACGCGGGCAGGGTGAACCCGAAGAACCCGGCCAGCATGCCGGGCGTGCCGCGCAGTCGCAGCCCCACGTACGAGGCCACCTGCATCACCGTGGCCCCCGGCACCGCCTGGCACAGGGCCACGCCGGAGCGAAACGTGGCCTCGTCCATCCAGCCCTTGCGTTCCACCACCATGGCCCGCACCACGGGCAGCATGGCGGGGCCGCCGAAGGCCGTGGCGCCCAGGCGCATGAAGGTCAGGAACAGGTCGCGCAGGGAGGGCGGGTTGCCCGCGCCGGGCTGCGGCGGGGCGTCCAGAGATGTTTCGGACACGGTGACCTCGTTGTTTCGGATGAGTGCCCTGCAGTATGCCACATGATCGGGGCGTGCACTCCCGCCCCCTGACCGGCCGCCATTTCTGGCGACATTCTACCATGATGTGGACTGAAAACGCTGCTGTCCGTCGGTATCCTAGCCTTGTAAGCGGTCACTTACAAGGGAACGCCACGGGTAGCGGAAATTTCGTGACGGGTTCCGGCGTGTGCTTCGGTATCTTTTTTGTGCGTACTTGCCGAAAGTGTCCCAGTGGGTAAGACTGTCGCCATCATCCGCGCGGTGGTGCGACATCACGCGGAGACATCCTTCAAGGCAGTGCAAGGAGCACAGATCATGTCGCAAACCGATTCTCCCGTGGCCGTCACCGCCATGCTCACCGCCCGGCCCGGCAGCGAGGCCCGCGCGGCGGAACTCATCGCCGGTATCGTGGCCGCCACGCAGCGCCATGACGGCATGCTGCGCTACGAGGCGCAACAGCAGTTGGACGCACCGCGCAATTTCACCTTCATCGAACAGTGGACGTCCAGGACAACCCTGGACGCGCACCTGGCCACGCCGGAACTGCTGGCCTTCCGTGCGGCGGCGGCAGAGGTTTTCGAAGGCCCCGCCGACGTGCGGCTGTGGCGGCTGGTGAAGTAGCGGGAACGGTATCCCGCCGGGCCGCGGCGTCACGGTCCCACCTGCATCCCCGCATCCCCCATTTCCGTATCCCCTGACGGGGAGGAGGCCCCCCATGGCGAACGACGTGCCGACAGTTTCCGCTACCCTCACCAGGACCATCGCAGGCCGGGTGGACATCGGTCCCCAGGCCTTCGTGGTGCCCATGGCCCAGACCATCGTGGGCTGCATGGCCGATGGCAGGCCCAATTTCATGGCCGTGGCCTGGCTGACGCGGGTCAACCACCAGCCGCCCATGCTGGGCGTGGCCATCAATCGGCGCAATCACAGCCACGGCGCCATCGCCGCCAGCGGGCAGTTCAGCGTGAACTTTCCCACCGTGGACATGGCGGCGGTGACCGACTACACGGGCCTGGCCTCCGGCGCGCGCGTGGACAAGTCCGGCCTGTTCGAGCTGTTCCACGGCCATCTGGACGCGGCACCGCTGATACGGGAATGCCCGCTGTGCATCGAATGCCGGGTGCATACCGCCGTGGAACTGCCCAGCAACACCTTTTTCATCGGCGAGATTGCCGGGGCGTGGTGCGCCGATGACTGCCTGGACGGTGACGGCGCGCCCGACCCCATGCGGCTGCGGCCCATGCTGCTGACCATGCCCGACAACCGCTACTGGTCCATGGGCGACGTGGTGGGCAAGGCATGGCACGACGGCAAGGCCCTGCGGCAAAAGGCGGGCGGCGAAGCCGGGTAGCCTGCGGCCAGAGGGCGGCAGGGCACGGCAAGAGACGGAACAGGGGGTGCGGTTTTCACCGGGCCCCCTGTTGATTCTTTCGCATTCCGGAACAGAGCGGGGCGTGGCTTGCGCCGTGCCTCTTCTTGATTTTTCCACACTTCGGAACAGAGCGAGGCGTGGCTTGCGCCACGCCTCTTCTGTTCCGGGTCGTTTTCCCCGCTTCCCGGTCAGCTCTCAAGGCAGCCACGCGTCCGGCATTCGCCGTGCCAGACGCGCGGGGTATGCAGCTAGGCTTCGGGAGCGGCAGCCTCGGCGGGCTTGTCGCCGCTCTTGTCGGCCTTCTTGGACTTTCTGGGCGTGCCTTGCAGGCTCACCACGAACTTGCCGGGCGAGGGCTTGCGATGGTTGTTTTCCATCGACAGGCAGTGCGTGGGGCATGCATCGACGCACACCGAGCAGTACACGCAGGCAAAGGGATCGCAATCCCACTTGCCTTCCTTGGGGTCCACGGTGATGCACTGCGAAGGGCACTTGATCTGGCAGCTCTTGCAGAAGATGCAGTCGTGGATGTTGTTTACCAGTTTGCCGCGGAACCCCTCGAACGCCGGCCGCGTCTCGAACGGGTAGAGCCGGGTGGAGTATTTCCCCATGATGTTCCGCAGCACGTTGCTGAGCATGTACATGGTCAGGTCTCCTTGCTTACCGCTCGGTGCAGCTGATGCACGGGTCGATGGTCAGGGCCGCGATGGGCACGTCGGCAAGCTGCGCGCCGGGCAGCATGGCCAGAAGCGGCGGGATGTTGGCGAAGGTGGGGGTGCGGATGCGCACCCGCTCCATGTTCTTCGAGCCATTGCCCTTCAGGTAGTACAGCAACTCGCCGCGCGGCTGTTCGACGCGGCAGACCACCTCGCCGGTGGGCTTGCCGGGAACCTTGGCGGCCAGTTCCGTATCGGGCAGGCGCGAAATGGCCTGACGCACGATATCCATGGATTGCAGCGTTTCCATGAACCGGACCTTGGAACGGGCCCAGCTGTCGCCCTCGGGCGAGGTGACGGGCTCGAAGTCCAGTTCGTCGAAGGCCGCGTAGCCAAGCTGGCGGGCGTCCTGGGCAACGCCGCTGCCGCGCAGGGTGGGGCCGACCGCGCCGAGTTGGAGGGCCTGTTGGGCCGTCAGCACGCCCACGCCCACGGTGCGCTTCTTCACGGTGTAGTCGTCGAGCATGGTCTTCATCAGCTGGCGCAGTTCCTTTTCCAGCTTGTCCAGCTCGTCGAGGATCCAGCGCTGCTGGGTCTTGTCCAGGTCGCGGCGCACGCCGCCCACCACGTTGACAGAGATGACCACGCGGTTGCCCGCCGTGGCTTCGTTGATGTCCATGACGCGTTCGCGAATCTTCCAGAACTGCATGAACAGGCTTTCGAAGCCGAAACCGTCGGCGAACAGGCCCAGCCACAGAAGGTGGCTGTGGATACGGTGCAGTTCCGACCAGATGACCCGCAGGTACTTGGCGCGGCTCGGCACTTCCACGTTCATCATGGTTTCAAGGCCCTGGCAGTAGCACATGGCGTGGATGCACGAACAGATGCCGCACACCCGCTCCACGATGTAGACCATCTGGTTGTAGTCACGAATGCTGGCGAGGGTTTCGAGGCCGCGATGCACGTAGCCCAGGGCGGGCACGGCTTCGACGATGGTTTCATCCTCGACGACCAGTTTCAGGTGCAGGGGTTCCGGCAGAACCGGATGCTGCGGACCGAAAGGAATGATGGTGCGGGACATGAGACCTACCTCTTAATCCTTCTTCTGGATGGTGGAGATCTTGCAGAACGGCGCCGAGATGGTCGAGGTAATCTCGTCATCCAGGTACAACGTACGGTTGAAGTCCAGCACCAGACCGTCGAACTTCAGGTTGAAGTGGTCGCGCGATTCGTTTTCGACGAGCAGCGCGGCGAAGTAGACGGGCGAGATGCTGGGCACGGGCTGGTCCTTGGGGTGGGTCAGCCGGAAGTGGGTCATCTCGTTGTTCAGGTCGTAATGATAGAAGATATCCACGTTGCCGTCGCCAAGGTCCACCACGGACATGGTGACCAGGCGGTAACCCTGGTCGAACATGCTCCTGGCCTGCGCGACCACGGCATCCGCGGCGATGGGCGTTGCGTTCAGTATTTCGCTGTGCGTGGGCATTGCTGTCCTCGTTGCCCCGTTGAGGGGCTCGCCGGTCCTTCCGGCGCTTGAGGGTTCGCGCCCGTCCCGCCCGCGAAAGTGCGGGGAAACGGCGCGGACGTCGGCGGGGCACCCCGCCGTGCGGCCTAGTCGATGACGGTCACCTTGGGCATCTCGCCAAGGCCCAGCTTGGCCTTCACCACGTCAAGGGCGGTGACGACGCCGTCGATGATGGCGTCGGGCTTGGCCGGGCACCCGGGTACGTACACGTCCACCGGGATGACCTTGTCGACGCCGCCCACCACGTTGTAGCACTCGCGGAACACCCCGCCCGACGTGCCGCACGCCCCGATGGCGATGACGGCCTTGGGATCGGGCATCTGGTCGTAGATGTTCTTCAGCACTTTCTTGTTGCGGTGGTTCACCGTGCCGGTAACCAGCAGCACGTCGGCGTGCTTGGGGTTGCCCACGTTGATGATGCCGAAACGCTCCACGTCGAAGACGGGGGTAAGGCAGGCCAGCACCTCGATATCGCAGCCGTTGCACGACCCGCAGTCGAAATGGACGACCCACGGGGACTTCAGACGGCCCTTATTGATCCAGTTTTCAAGCAGACCCATTATCGCCTCCTCCCCTTAGCTGACGTAGAGCCAGAGCAGGTTGAACACCGACAACACAAGACCCACGCCCAGCACGTTCTTCAGCATCCACGGCCAGGTCATGCGCGCGCAGATGTTGTCGATCAGGATTTCCGCCGCGTAGGTCACCACCAGCAGGGCGAGCATGCCCACGATGCTGGTGTGCCAGAACAGCGAGCACAGGCCGAGGATGAGCACCACGTCGAACCAGTGGCCGATTTCCAGCAGCGCCAGGTGCGGGCCGGAGTATTCGGTCAGCACGCCGCGCACCAGTTCCTGGTGGGCGTGGTGGCAGGCCGAGATGTCGAAGGGCGACTTGCGCAGCTTGATGGTCAGCGCGTAGCCCAGCGCGATGAACAGGAAAGGCATGCTGAGCAGCAGCGGCTTGTCCATGGCGTAGACGTCGGCGATCTTGAAGCTGCCGGTGGCCATGGAAATGCCCACGAACACCACGATGATCAGCGGCTCGTAGGCCAGCATTTGCAGCAGTTCGCGCTGTGCGCCCACCTGGGCGTAGGGAGAGGGCACGGACAGCGCGCCCACCACCTGGAACACGGCGCCGATGGTCATGACGAAGAAGAGCAAGAGCAGGTCGCCCTGCATGAAGAACAGCAGCACGGCCAGGGCAGAGGACATCACGTAGATGTAGGCCGACATGACCTGCCACGAGTTGACCACCATGGGCGCCTTGCCCAGCAGCTTCAGCACGTCGTAGAAGGCTGAAGGATGGGCGGCCCGAAGCGGGACTGAAGGCGTGCGGTGACGCGGCGGTCAACACCGGCCAGAAGGCCCCCGACCACCGGGGTGAGGGCAAGCCCGATGAGAGCGGCGATGAACGTCAGCATTACAGCACCCCCCCGAGCATGACCGCAAGCAGCACGATGGCGATCACGTTGATGGACTTGGACAGCCTGGATTCACCGAACAGGGCTTCCAGGTAGTAGTTGCCCGCGGCGGTTTCCACGAACCCGTTCATGGGGCCGTTGAAGCCGATCTTGCCGTTTTCCACCCGCTGCGAGCCACCCATGTAGGGCAGGCTGGCCGCTTCGGGGCCAACCTTCCGGGCCGCGCGCAGGGCATACATGAAGCCCACGCCCAGCAGCAGGAACAGCGGGTACACCGCGAACACCCCGGCGTTGTTCTCGAACACGCCCATGGTGACGGTGTAGGCAGATGCCTTGGCGTACAGGGCCGTGGCCGGGGCCACCAGCATGCTGTAGACGAAGGGCGAGAGCAGCGACAGGCCCACGGCGCCGCAGACCAGCAGCAAGAGCGGCAGGCGCACCGAGAAGGGCTGGTGTTCGGTGGGCGGGTTTTCGCCCGGCATGGTGGACCCCAGCATCACGCCGGCCCAGCGGGCCCAGAACAGCACCGTCAGGGCGCTGCCGAGAGCCAGCATGATGACCAGCGGGGGCATGGCAGCGGTGGCGGTGGCGGCGGATTCGAGGGCCATCCACTTGGCCAGCAGCATGCCGAAGGGCGGCAGCATCATGGTCACGATGCCGATGACGGTGATCACCGCAGTGCGGGGCATCACCTTGAACAGGCCGCGCATGGCTTCGATGTCGCGCGAGCCGATCTTCTGCTCGATGGCGCCCACGCACAGGAACAGAAGGCCCTTGGAGATGGCGTGGAAGATGATCAGCATCACGGCGGCGGCGATGGCGGCCGAGGTGTTGATGCCCGCGCAGGCGATGATCAGGCCCAGGTTGGCGATGGTGGAATAGGCCAGCACCTTCTTGCCGTTGCTCTGCCCCACGGCCAGTGCGGAGGTGGCGATGAAGGTGAACGCGCCGAAGATGGCGATGGCCGCTGAAAGCATGGTGCCCTGGTAGGCCGGGGCCATGCGGATGACCAGGTACACGCCCGCCTTGACCATGGTGGACGAGTGCAGCAGGGCGGAAACCGGGGTGGGGGCCACCATGGCGCCGCACAGCCAGCTCTGGAAGGGCACCTGCGCGGCCTTGGTGAAGCCCGCGAAGCACAGGAAGGCCATGGGCAGCAGCAGCGCCGCGGTCTTCATGCCGGGGGCGGCGGACCGCGCCAGGATGTCCTGCACCGAAAGGGTGCCCGTGCTCTTCTGCAGGAACATGAGCGCGGCCACAAAGGCGACGCCGCCCGCCATGTTCATCCACAGGGCGCGGGTGGCGTTGGTCTTGGCCTCGTCGGTGCCGTCATGCCCGATGAGCATGAACGAGCACAGGGTGGTCACTTCCCAGAAGAAGTACATCCACGACAGGTTGTTGGCCAGCACCAGGCCGTTCATGGCGCCCAGGAAGAGCAGCATGAAAAAGAAGAACCGCGGTTGGCGGCTCTTGGCGAGGTGCAGGTGCTCCTCGTGCTCTTTCATGTAGCCAAGGCCGTAAAAACAGATCAGGCCCCCCACGATGGAAATGATCAGCACCATGGTCAGCGACAGGCTGTCGGCGTAGAAGCCGGTGACCTGCGTGCCGTGGTCCATCAGGAAGAAGTCCAGATAGACCATGCCCAGCACCTGCAAGGCCGTCATGCCCATGATGAGCAGATGGCCCATGCGCAGCGCGATGAGGAAAATGAAGCCGAGCAGGGCGAAATCAAGGACGGTGATCAGGCCGTTGAGGCTGATGCCAAGAATGGCTTGGGGCGAGTAGGAGAACGAGCCAAGGCTCGCCAGTCCCACCGCCGCCGCGGCAGTTATCGCCACCGATACCGGGACGATGATGTTGCGCGCGGCGTCGCCCCTGACGAAATAGACCGCCAGGGCAGCTAAAAGTGGAAACACGACGCTTCCAAAGACAAGGGTGTCCAGCATACGCACCTCGTAACAAAGGACAAAGGAGAGCTGCGACACTTCCGGGTGGATGTCGCCGCTCACGGATTGCATGCCCCTACAGGCATGGGCCCTTGGATTCCCGCACGGATTCTATGTCCCGGCAATACGGAAACGTCAAGGGAATTGTAAAATAGTACAGGTGGTTGGTCACACAGTCTAATTGGCAGGTAGGAATTAGCGTGTGTCTCAAATGTGAGCATTGCTTTTATTTGCGCTAGCATGGGGCAATGTCGCGGGCGCGGGGACACTTCGGGATGGGCGTTACGCCGCATGAGCCGTGCCGTTGGTCGTTCTTCCTGCCTGCTGCGGGGTCTCCGCGCGGGAAGGGCCGGAGGGAAGAATTGGCGGCGGTGCCGGATGGCTGCGTGGTAGCGGCGCGCGTTTCGGGACCCGGATTCGTCGAGGGGCCACCGGAGGCGTGGCGCCGCGCGCGGCAGCGCCGTTGTTGGTACGGGCGGCGCGGAGGGCGGAACGGGGCATGGCGCCCGCGCGACAGGGCGAACATGCGCCCGGTGGAGCATGTGGCGAACGGGCACAAGCGGCAGGGAGTGCGTGACGGTGCGTGTGGCAGTTTTGATAAGCTTTTATTACAAGATGTTGACGGCCTATTGACTTTATTAAACACTCGTTTAAGTAGGCCGAACGCCCTCCGGAAAAGACCGGAGCTGTCCGGCCCGCATTGGCGGGTCCGCGCCTGGCCCGCAGCCTCCGCTTCGCCGGATCGGGGCCGCTTCCTCTTTTGCCGTGGCCGCCCGTGGCCACGCCTGCCCGGATGCCTCATGCCCGACGCCTTGCCTGCCCAGAAAAATCCTGTCCTCCCCGGGCGCCAACAGCGCAAGGCTGCACGGACCGTGACCCTGCCGGAACGGGTGCCGGAACAGGTGCCGACGCAGGCACTGGCGCATCCACCTCTCCAGAGCGTGCCCGCCAGCCCCGATTCCGCCAACCCGCCTGCCGCCGCCAGCGATCAGGGCAGCCAGACGCCGGACAGCCGGGCGCGCATCATGGCCGCCGCAGGCGAGACCTTTGCGGAGCTTGGCTTTCACCGGGCCTCGCTGCGCGAGATATGCCGTCGCGCGGGCGTCAACGTGGCCCTGGTGAAATACCATTTCGGCGACAAGCAGGGCCTGTACCGCGCGGTGCTGCTGCAACCCTTTCCCGAACCGCCGTTGCCTGTTCCGCTGGCTCCATCGGACATGCCCATGCCCATGCCCGGCCCCGGCGAAATTTCCGGCGCGGCATCCCCACCGGCGGACCCGGAAACCCGGCTGCGTGCCTTCATCCGCTCGCAGCTGCACCGCACGCGCGGCTCGCGCCGCCCGGAATGGTACAACCGGCTGCTCATCCGCGAGATGACCGACCCCACCGGGGTCATCGGCGACATCGTGGGCAAGGTCATCGGCACGCGCGCGCGCTATCTGGCTGAAACGGTGCGCGAACTGCTGGGCGAGCCGGACCGCAGCCGCGCCGTGGCCCTGTGCGCGCTGAGCGTGGTGGGGCAGAGCCTGCACCATCACTTCGCCCGTAACGTCATTCCGCTGCTGTACCCCGAAATTTCGTACGATGCCGCCAGCCTGGACGAACTGGAGGAGCACATCACCGCCTTTTCGCTGGCGGGCATCGCCGCCCTGCGCGAGCGGCTGCGTGCCGCCCGCCCCGAATGCCCAAATTTCAGAGACAGCCCGGATTTCAGAGACAGCCCAGACAACACAGACAGTACCGGCAGCCCCGACAGCGCCACGTCGAGCGCCGCACCCATCCCCCCCACTCCCAGCCGCCAACGGAACCCCGCATGAACATCGACGCCCAATCCAGATCCCAGGTCCGGCCCCGCCCCGCTGGCCCGTCTTCCGTCGCGCACGCCCGGCGCGCGGCGGTCCACCTGCCCGTTCTGCCCATTCTGCCCATTCTGTCAGTCTTGGCTGTCATGCTGGTGTTGCTGGCCGGGTGTTCCGGCGGGGACGACGCCGCCAGGGCCAAGCCTCAGAAACGCCCGGTGCCCGTGGCCACCGCCCTTGCCGAAAAGCGCGACCTGCCCGTGGTGGTGCGCACCGTGGGCAACGTGGAGCCGTATGCCACGGTGTCCGTGAAGTCGCGCGTGGATGGCCAGATCGTGGGGGTGCACTTTCGGGAAGGGCAGGACGTGCGCAAGGGCGACCTGCTGTTCTCGGTGGACCGCCGCGCGCTGGAGGCGGCGCTGAACGAGGCCGAGGCCCGGCTGCAACGCGATCGCGTGTTGCTGGCCAAGGCCGACGAGGACGTGCGCCGCTTCGAAAGGCTGGTGGCCGACGGCTACGTCAGCCGCGACCAGTACGAACAGTACCGTTCCTCCGCCGATTCGCTGCGCGCCACGGTGCGCGCCGACGAGGCCTCGGTGGAAACGGCAAGGGTGCAGCTTTCGTACACCACCATCACCGCGCCCATGTCGGGCCGCGCCGGGCAGGTCAAGGTGGACCTGGGCAACATGGTGCGCGCCGGGGCGGACACGGTGCTGGTGGTCATCGACCAGATAGAGCCCATCTATGTGGGGTTCTCCTTGCCGGAGATGCATCTGGCCACCGCGCGTGCGCGCATGGCCGCCGGGGGCGTGCCGGTACAGGCGCGGGTGCCCGGTTCCGGCGGGGGAGGGGACGAGGTGGCGGCACGCGGCACGGTGGCCTTCGTGGACAACACGGTGAACACCGCCACCGGCACCATCCGCATGCGCGGCACCTTCGCCAACGAAACGCGGGTGCTGTGGCCCGGCCAGTTCGTGGATGTGTATGTTGAACTGGGCGAGGTGCCCGGAGCCGTGGTGGTGCCCGCGCAGGCGGTGCAGACCGGCAGCCAGGGGCTGTTCACCTACGTGGTGGGGCAGGACAACACCGTGCAGTTGCGCAAGGTGCGCACCGGCCTTGCCCATGACGGCCAGGTGGTGATCGAGGAGGGCGTGGCCGCGGGCGAGCGGGTGGTCATTGACGGCCACCTGCGCCTGACCCCCGGTGCCGTGGTGGAGGAAAAAGCCTCCGCCGGGGCGGCTTCCGACGGGCAGCCGACAAAGCCGGGCGAGTCTGCCGCGAAATCCGGTGAATCGACAGAGGCGGGCGCCAAGGGCACTGCCCCGGCGGAGGCGCGCCAGTGAACATCGCGGCGTTCTTCATCCGCAGGCCGGTGACCACCTGCCTGGTCATGCTGGCCATGTTCCTGTTCGGGGTGGTGGGCTACCGCAACTTGCCGGTAAGCGACCTGCCCAACGTGGACTTTCCCACCATTCAGGTAACGGCGGAACTTTCCGGGGCCGACCCGGAAACCATGGCCAGCGCCGTGGCCACTCCGCTGGAGCGGCAGTTCGCCACCATCGCGGGCATCGACTCCATGACCTCGTCGAGCACGCTGGGGCGCACGCGCATCACCATCCAGTTCGCCCTCGACCGCGACATCGACGCGGCCGCGCTGGACGTGCAGTCGGCCATCTCGCAGGCGGCGCGCCGCCTGCCCGACGACATGACCACGCCGCCCTATTTCCGCAAGGTCAACCCCGCCGACCAGCCCATCCTGTATATAGCGCTCACCTCGCCCACCCTGCCCCTGTCGCAGGTGAACGAATACGCGGACACCATGCTGGCCCAGCGCATCTCCATGGTGGCCGGGGTGGCCCAGGTGCAGGTGTACGGTTCGCAGAAGTACGCGGTGCGCGCCCAGGTGGACCCGCGCGCCCTGGCCACGCGCGGCCTTGGCCTGGACGAGGTGGCCAAGGCCATTTCCGATTCCAACGTCAACCTGCCCACCGGCACCCTGCAAGGCGACCATACCTCGCGCAACATCCAGGCCAGCGGGCAGCTGTTCGACGCCGCCTCGTACCGGCCCATGGTGGTGGCCTGGCGCGACGGCGCGCCGGTGCGCCTGGGCGAGCTTGGCCGGATCATCGACAGCGTGGAGCAGGACAAGCAGTTCACCTGGTTCAACGATACGCGCGGCATCGTGCTGGCCGTGCAGCGCCAGCCCGGTTCCAACACCGTGGCCGTGGTCAACGCGGTGAAGGACCTGCTGCCCTCGTTTGAGCGGCAGTTGCCCGCGTCCGTGCAGCTGAACGTGATGTACGACCGCTCGCAGACCATCCGCGAATCGGTGGACGACGTGAAGTTCACCCTGGTGCTCACCGTGTGCCTGGTGGTGCTGGTGATCTTCCTGTTCCTGCGCAGCCTGTCGGCCACGGTCATCCCCAGCCTGGCCCTGCCCATGTCGGTGGTGGGCACCTTCGCCCTGATGTACGTGTTCGGGCACAGCCTGGACAACCTGTCGCTGATGGCCCTGACCCTGGCCGTGGGCTTCGTGGTGGACGACGCCATCGTCATGCTCGAGAACATCGTGCGCCACAAGGAAATGGGCAAGCCGGTCATGCAGGCGGCCCTGGATGGGTCGAAGGAAATCGGCTTCACCATCATTTCCATGACCATCTCCCTCGCGGCGGTGTTCATCCCCGTGCTGTTCATGGGCGGGGTGGTGGGGCGGCTGTTCCGCGAATTCTCGGTGGTCATCATGGTAGCCATCGGCCTTTCGGGCGTGGTCTCGCTGTCGCTTACGCCCATGCTGTGCAGCCGCTTCCTGAAGCCGCACGGCGCCGAGCGCCACGGGCGCATCTACAACGCGCTGGAGGCGTTCTTCGATGGGCTGCTGCACATCTACGAGCGCAGCCTGCGCGTCACCACCCGCCATCACTTCATGACCTTTCTCGTGTCCCTCGGCGTGCTGGGGCTGACGGCATGGCTGTTCGTGACCATGCCCAAGGGCTTTCTGCCCAGCGGCGACACGGGCCAGCTTTCCGGCTTCACCGAGGCGGACCAGTCCATTTCGTCCGATGCCATGGTGCGCAACCAGACCGCCCTGCACGCCGTGCTGGCGGCAGACCCGGCCATCGCCTCGTTCACCTCCATCGTGGGGCCGGGCGGCCCCAACCTTGGCGGCAATGCCGGGCGGCTGGTGATCATGCTGAAGGACCGCCACGAGCGCAAGGAAACGCCGGAACAGGTCATCCAGCGGCTGCGGCCCAGGCTGAACACCCTGCCCGGCATCCAGGCCTTCGTGTCCAACCCGCCGTCCATCAACATCGGCGGGCGCACCACCAAGAGCCTGTACCAGTACACCATCCAGGGGCCGGACACCGACGAACTGTACCGGGTGGCCCCCCTGCTGGAAGAACGGATGCGCACCCTGCCCGGCTTGCAGGACGTGACCAGCGACTTGCAGTTGAAGAACCCCGAGGTGCGCGTGACCATCCACCGCGACAAGGCGGCGGCGCTGGGTGTTTCGGCCCAGCGGGTGGAAGAGGCGTTGCAGTCGGGCTTCAGTTCGCGTCAGGTTTCCACCATCTACGCGCCCACCAACGACTATGCGGTGCTGCTGGAACTGTTGCCGGAATACCAGCGTGATGCATCCGTGCTGCCGCTTCTGTACGTGCGGGCCAATTCCGGCATGCTGGTGCCGCTGGACACCCTGGCCAGCCTGAGCGAGGGGGTGGGGCCGCTGTCGGTGAACCATTCCGGCCAGCTGCCATCGGTGACCGTGTCGTTCAACCTGCGGCCCGGCGTGGCCCTGGGCGATGCCGTGGCCCAGGTGGAGCAGGTTGCCTCGCCCCTGCTGCCCGCCGACGTGGTGGGCTCGTTCCAGGGCACGGCGCAGGCCTTCCAGAATTCGCTGCAAGGTATGACCGTGCTGCTGGGCCTGGCGGTGTTCGTCATCTACATCGTGCTGGGCATCCTGTACGAAAGCTTCATCCACCCGCTGACCATCCTTTCGGGCCTGCCCTCGGCGGGCATGGGCGCGCTGCTGACGCTGATGTTCTTCGGGTACGACCTGAACCTGTACGCCTTCGTGGGCATCATCATGCTGATCGGCATCGTGAAGAAGAACGCCATCATGATGATCGACTTCGCCATCGAGTCCGAGCGCGTGGAGGGCCGCGCCCCGGCGGACGCCATCTTCCACGGCTGTCTGGTGCGCTTCCGGCCCATCATGATGACCACCATGGCCGCGCTCATGGGCGCGCTGCCCATCGCCGTGGGCTTCGGCGCGGGCGCCGAGGAGCGCAGGCCGCTGGGCCTTGCCGTGGTGGGCGGCCTGATGGTGTCGCAGATGCTGACCCTGTACATCACCCCGGTGTACTACATGTACATGGACAAGCTGAGCCGCTGGCTGCAACGCAGGATGGGCCGCGCGCTGGGCAACGAACGGGCGGCGACGCAGCCGCAGGCGTAGGCCGGGCTGTCGGGCACGCCGCTACGGGCTGCCTTGCGGGCATGGGATTCTGCCGATCAACCACGCCGTGTACCAGGCACGCCGCTGACTGTGATCTTGACAAAGCCCCCCGCCGATGCGCGCATCGGCGGGGGGCTTCTGTCTGGGGAAATGGGCGGTGTGCGGGAATGCGCGGTGGGGAGACGTTGTCGCGGAACGGGTTGCCGATCCCCCTACCGCACGGCGATGCCGTCGCCGCCCCGTCGCTTTACCGCGTACACGGCGCCGTCGGCGCGGGCCACCATGGCCTGCACGGCCAGGGGTGCGCCTTCGCCCGCGCTGGCGGCGTTGCCCGCGTCGGTCACCGGGGCCAGTTGGCAGGCGGCGTCGGCGCGGCCCTCGCCCTGCTGGCGGTAGCGGGCAATGCCGATGCTCAGGGTGCAGCCGTGGTTCTGGCACTGGGAGAAGCGGTGGCGGATGCGTTCTGCCACGGCGCGCACGGAATTTTCGTCCGGGCAGGCGAACAGGATGCCGAATTCGTCGCCGCCGATGCGGCAGGGGGTGTCGGTGCCCGCGCGTACCGCCTCTGCGATGACGTCGCCGAGCAGGCGCAGCAGTTCGTCGCCCGCCGCATGCCCGTGGGTGTCGTTGACGGTCTTGAAGCGGTCGCAGTCCACCAGCATCAGGTGAAAGGGCGGTCGCAGCCGGGCATCGGCGGCCAGTTCGGCCAGGCGCCGTTCGAAGTGGCGGCGGTTGAACAGGCCGGTCAGCGCGTCGCGCACGGCCAGTTCCTCCATGTGCCGGGCGCGGCTGTCCGTGGCCTCCAGGCGGGCCATCAGGTGCCGTTCGCGGCTGGCCACCAGGTGGGCCATCCATTCCAGGTTGCGCTTCAGGCGCATCAGGTCGTGCTCGTCCTCCTGCTCGTTGGGCAGCGCCAGCGGGCGGGGCTGGCGCCCTTCGCGCAGGGCCATGCAGAAGGTGTTGATCTCGCGGATGTCGCGCATCAGCACGAAGCGGCAGATCAATCCGGCCATGGGGATGCACAGCACCAGCGCACCGGCCAGGTACAGGGCCACGGCCAGGACCACGTCGTCGAACACCGACAGGGGCAGCGCCCGGGGCAACCCCGGCAGCACGGCGCGGCCCTGCGATTCCAGGTGGTGCAGCAGTATCCCGGCGGGTACCACCACCACCATGAACAGCGCGATGGCCAGCCGGGTGCGGGGGTTCAGCGCATCCACGCCGCGCCAGAAGGCGTCGATGAGGCGGCGCAGCCAGCGGGGCGTGACCAGTCCGGCCAGCCCCACGGAGGAGGTCCGGCCATTGGCGCGGGCGGTATCTGCGGAACCAACAGAGCCAGCGGCACCGGGGGTGCCGACATTGCAGGAAGGGGTGTTGTTCATGCGGGCACCGGGATCAGCAGGCCGCGCAGCGTGGCGCGTCCGTCTTCCCACGTGTCTTCCCATGTGGCGCTCCGTGGGACGGTGGTGTCGTTGCGGCGGGCGGATTCGGCAGTGCCCGCCGCGCCAGGGCCGTTGGGCGTGGCCGCCGGGGCGGCGGATGTTGCGGGCGGCAGGGGGGTGCCGGGGCCAGGGCATGCGCCGGGCGCGGCATCACGCGGTGCCAGGGTGTGGCGGCAGCAACTGGCCACGGCGATGGAGGCAATGCCGCCCAACTCGGATCGTGGCGGATGTGGCGTGCTGAAGGCCTGGTGCAGTTCGTCACGCACGGTCATGAAGGCCCGCACCACGGCGGGGTCGAACTGGCTGCCGGAGCAGCGCAGCAGTTCCGCCTCTGCCTGTTCGAAATGCATGGCCGGTCGGTAGGGGCGGTGCTGGAGCATGGCGGACAGGCTGTCCGCCAGCGCGATGATGCGCGCCCCAAGGGGTATGGCCTCGCCGTGCAGGCCGTGCGGGTAGCCCCGGCCGTCCCACCGTTCGTGGTGGTGCAGGATCATGGCGGCCACGCCTTCGTCGGCAAGGTCCGCCACCGGGCTGACGATGCGCGCGCCAATGACCGGGTGGGCGCGCATGTGTTCCCATTCTTCGGTGGTCAGGGTGCCCGCCTTCAGCAGCACAGCGTCGGGCACGCCGATCTTGCCGATGTCGTGCAAGTGCCCGGCCACGTGCACGCGGTCGGCGTCCGCCGGTGAAAAACCCATGGCCCGCGCCAGCAGAAAGGCGGCCAGGGCCACCTCCTCCGAGTGTGAGCGGGTGTGGGCATCCTTGGCATCTATGGCGTTGCCGAGGGATTCCGCGAACTGGTGCAGCAGGGTGCTCAGCATGGCTCGTCCCCCTTGCTGGCGAAAGCGGGTACTCCCCGACGGTACGCCAGACCGGATATCCGGTCTGGCGCCGCGAAGTTGAAAATCATTCTCATGAGCTGGAGATATCCCCATCATCGGATGAGGTCAATGGGGATGGGCGGGGAGAAACCGCGATTGTCCGGAAAAAGTGGACCGCATCGCACGGGTTGCTCCGAACGCACCGGAGGGCGCCATGGAGCGCCTCAGGAGTGGCCGTGGGGTGTCCATGCGTCCCCATGTCGTGGCGGCGGCGATGGGTGCCCGCGAGCGGGCGGCGGCTGCGGCTGGATGGGGGGCGGAAAGCGGGCGGCGCGCCCGGCAGCCGCCCCGAAGGGCGGACCGGACGCGCCGTGCAGCGTGAACGCGCGGGGATCTGGCCGTATCCTGCCGTTACGGCAGGTCGATGATGGCCTCGATCTCGATGTTCGAACCCAGCGGCAGCGCGGCCACCTGGATGGTGGAGCGCGCCGGGAAGGGCGCGATGAAGAATTCGGCGTAGGCGGCGTTCATGGCCGCGAAGTCGGCCAGGTCGGTGAGGAACACGGTGACCTTGACCACCCGGTCAAGGTCGGCGCCCGCAGCCTGGGCCACGGCCTGCACGTTGCGCAGGCACTGGCGGGCGCGCGCGCCCATGTCGCCTTCCACGAAGGTGCCGGTGGCCGGGTCCACGGGCAACTGGCCGGAAACGAACAGCAGCCCTCCGCAGGCAAGGCCGGGGGAATAGGGGGCGACCGGGGCGGGGGCTCCGGCGGGGATGATGGCGGTGCGTTGGGCCATTGGCGCGCTCCTGCGATGCGGGGTGATGGAATGGTCCCGGCGGCGGGCCGCCGGGTGCACGGGGGACGATGACGCAGCCTAGCCGCGCGGCCGCGTGCTTGTAAAGACATCCGGAGGGATGCGCTCTGGCGGCGACAGGGCGACGACGGGGCGGAGACAGGGCAAATCAGCATCTGGAGGACATCACCGCCGGGAGTTGCGTGGGGTACCCGGCAGTTCCGGTGGCTACTTTTTCCCCTTTCCCTTCCCCTTGCCGTCGTCGGGGTAGTCGTCGCCTCCATGCTTGCCGCCCTTGCTGCTTTTGCCAGCCTTGCTGCCCCTATCACCCTTGTCCTTCACGCCCTTGCCAGATTTGCCGTCCCGGTCACCGTCATCGGCATGTGCGTCCTTGCCTTGGCGGTCTCGGTAATAGTCGCGGTACAGGTCCCGGTCATCATCGCGATTCCAGTTGCCCTTCTTGCCCTTGGAGTGCCCCACCCCCAGCGAGCCGGGGTGTGCGCCAGCCTCCTTGGCCACCTGCCCCCAGCCCATGCCCGATTCGCGCATGGACCGGATGCGCGAGGGCGACATGCCCGATTCGCGCGACAGGTTTTCGATGCGGGTGTCTTCCAGCTTGTATTCTGAGTCGCGCCATTCCCGCTCGTAGCGCGCCATGGAGTCGCGGTCGCCAGAGGAGCGGACCCGGTCGTAGGCGTCACGCGCCCGGTCGGCTTGGCGCATGGCGTCGTCCACGGCACCGATGACGGTGTCCGCGTCGGCTGCGTGCGCCGTGCGGACCACGCCGGGCACAAAGGCAGCGGCCAGCAGCGCCAGTAACAGGGTGGCCGGCAGCAGAAGCTGACGGGCAAACATGGCAGCGGCGGAAGGTTGTCCGGGGAAACAGCGAGAGAACATGCGAACCTCCGAAGGCCTGCGGACAGGCGCGATGGTGCCCAAGCGCCCGCCGTGCCGTATCCGGATTTCTCATTGATGCAGTCTATGAATTCGCGCGGTGAATGTAAAGAATTGCAAATGGCATGTCGGGTCAGACAGGCGGCGTCCTTCGCGGGGGTTGCGCTCCGGCCCGGCTTCCCATAGGCGAAAGGGCAACGAGGACCGCATGAAATACCTGCTCGCCGTCACCCCCCACGAAGACGCCCTGCACGTGCTGCGCGCCAGCTTTTCCGGCGACGTCACGGTCATTCCCTGCCGCACCAGGGCAGAGGCGCTGGCCCAGGCCACCGGGCGCGCGCTGGACATGGTGATGATCGACCTCGGCCTGCTGCTGGAAGGGCGCGAGCCCTCGCGCCGCGTGCTGCACGAGGCGGTGTGGGAGGTGAAGCGCCGGGTGCCTTCCGCCGAGATCATCGTGCTGGCCGAAGCCGATGCCGTGCGCCACGCCGTGGACGCCGTGCAGGCCGGGGCCGGGGGCTACCTGCCGTATCCCCTGCTGGAGGAAGAGGTGCGCCTTGTCGCCCAGAAGCTGCACGAATCCGCGCTGGTGCGGTCGGAACTGGACTACCTGCGCGACCGCAACTGGGCGGGCGATGCGGTGGACATGGCCCACACCAACAGCCCGCGCATGCGCGAGGTGTTCGACAAGGTGCGGCTGGTGGCGGGCACGCGCAGCACCGTCCTGCTCACGGGCGAGACGGGCACCGGCAAGAGCCTCATCGCCCGGCTCATCCACAATCACAGCAACCGGCGCACGCGGCGGTTCATCAGCGTGCATTGCGGGGCCATCCCGGACACGTTGATCGAAAGCGAACTGTTCGGCCACGAGAAGGGCGCCTTCACCGGCGCGGTGCGCAAGAAACCGGGCAAGTTCGAGATAGCCGAGGGCGGCACCATCTTCCTGGACGAAATAGGCACCGTCAGCCAGTCGGCCCAGATCAAGCTGCTGGGCGTGCTGCAGGACCGGGCCTACCAGCGGGTGGGCGGCGAGGCGGTGCTGCGCGCCGACGTGCGCGTCATCGCCGCCACCAACGAGGACCTGGCCGCCCTGTGCGCGCAGGGGCGCTTTCGGCGCGACCTGTACTACCGGCTCAACGTGTTTCCCGTGGACGTGCCGCCCCTGCGCGAACGCAAGGAAGACCTGCTGCTGCTGGCCGAACTGTTCGTGCGCCGCTACAACGCCCAGATGGTCAAGGATATAAGATCCATACATCCGGAGGTCATCGACGCCTTCATGGGCTACGACTGGCCGGGCAACGTGCGCGAACTGGAAAACCTCATCGAGCGGGCCTGCATTCTGGAAAGCGGCACCGTGCTGACGCCGGACAGTTTTCCGGCGGAATTCTTCGGCCCCGGCGGTGGGGGGCGGCTGGCCACGGTGGACACCACCCTGCCCCTGGCCGAGGCGCGCCGCCGTTCGGTGGACGTGTTCGAGCGGGCCTACCTGGAGCGGGCGCTGGCCCAGTGCGGGGGCAGCGTGCAGCGCACCGCCGCGCTGGCCGGGGTGACCACCCGGCAACTGCACAAGCTGATGACCCGGCACGGGTTGCGCAAGGAGGATTACAAGCTGCGCCCCTAGGGAATTTCGGAGTGCCCGGTCATGGTACGCACGCGCCGCGCGCCGATGGTGGAAGATTTTCCACCATCGGCGCGCGGTGTTTTGGGGTGGGTTGCGTAAAAAACAGAATTAAAAGTTCTGTTTTCGTATTTTAAGAACTTTTGGTTCCGTTTGTTGCATGTTTCTTTGTTATACAGTATGTTGCGATAGCAAATTGCAAAATGGAATGGCGGGTTACGTGATGTTTTGCGGTGCGGTGAACGCACAACTCGCAAATGTGGGAACCCAAAGTTCCTGTTTTCAAAGCGCGTATGCAAAAAATCTAGAAAGAGCGCCAACTTGCCGATATGGCGCGGAAAGTGCTCGGCATTGGGCATGGATTCCCGGCACTATCCGACCAAGGGGCGAAGCGGTACGGCTTCCGTTGCCGCCGCACCCCGACGATTCGTTCCCATTCCGAGCGGTGGGCTTCCCGAGGACTCCGGGAAGTCCGCTGATGTCGTGGGCATTGCCGATGCCCGATCGCAGGGTGCGCAGGGGCGGGAGGGTGAATCCCTGATGTCCGTCACCGGGTATGTGCTGCCGGATGCCTGGGGCAAGGATTTCGAGGTGGCCGGAGTGCTCATTGCCGACGACCGCGAGCGCGAGCTGGTGGTGGGCAATGTGGCCGAGCATCCGGCCCTGCTGGATCTGTGTCGCCGCAAGGTGACCGCCACGGGCTGGCTGGCGGCGCGCGACGGGCGGTTGCTGTTCACGGTACGCGACTTCGCGGTGGTGGACGGGGCAGGGTAGGAGTTCCGGGGAATGCCGGGCCGATCGGAAGGCGAGCGGCGGCGTGGCGCAAGAAGCCGGGCGTGGTCGCGTCGACCATGTGGCGGGATGGCCCCATGGGCCGAAGACGGTGGCGTCGTGAATTTCGAGGGGCGTGGATTTTCGGTGCGCACGGATGATGACGCGCACGGACAGGGCGCAAGAAAGAGGGCAGGATCATGAAGGCGCGGATGAAGGAAGGGGTGCGTGGCGGGTTGCGCGTGCGCGGCGGGTTGCGGGCGGTTGTGGCCACGCTGCTGCTGGTGCTGCTGGCGAACGGGATGCTTGCGGGATCGACGGCCCGCGCGGCGGGCATGACCATGGGGCCGGAAACCCCCGAGGTGGTGGTGACCGGCGTGGTGGTGGTCACCGACGACGGCCCGCTGCTGGAAACCATGGACGACCGCATCTTTCTGCTGCGCGGCGTCACCGACCTGGAACTGGACGGGTTGGAAGTGGTGGTGACGGGCGTCGCCAACCAGATCGAGGACGGTTACTTCACCCTTGATGTTACCGGGTATTCGGTGGTTGACGAGGACAACGGGGAATCCGCGCCGCAGGCATCGCACCTGTACGGCGTGGATACCGCTGACCTCGGCAAGCGCATCTAGACGCATCTAAACGCATCTAATCGGAACTGGGCGTAACGGGAGCAGCTGGGCCGCGAATCCCGTCCGGCGGCTTCCGGTCGGCTCGCGCCGGTTTGCCCCGTGCAGGCCGATCCGGTTCCGGCAGGCGCGGAATACCCCCGGCTCGCGGTATGGCACGGGCGAATACGCCATGGCAGCCCCGGAATGCATGCCCGCCGGGGCGCGTACCATATTGAAATAGCGCGTGATTTTTCTGCGGCGAAAAAATTTGCACGTCATTTCCTGCCAAACGCTTGCGTTTTTGGGAAAGGGGTAATATTTCGCAATGTTGTGTGGGTCCGAAAGGCGGACCCTTTCCCGTCCGTGCGAGAGTCATTCGTGAATACTATGGAAGGCATCAAGACTGTTCAGGGGTACATCGTGCCGCTCACCCTGAAGGGGCACGACGACATGGCCGCCAAGGTGGCCGTGGCTGCCGGGGATACCGAGTTCCACATCGTTCCGCGCGGTGCCGGTGCCGACCTTGCGGCGCACATCAATGCCCACGTGGAAGTCGTGGGCACGGTGCGCGAAAGGGATGGCGAGCTGCTGTTGCAGGTGCGCAGCTACAAGCTCACCGACGGCTACGAGCACGAGTGGTACGACGACGACGTGGAATAGCGCCGTCACATCCTGCCCTGGGTAACCGTCGTCAGGTAGCTGCCGTCAGGTAGTCGCCGTCGGATTTTCACATGGTGCGTGCGGGCCCTGGCCGCGCGGCTCTCCGTGCTTGTCGCGCTTTCCGGAGGCGTCCTGCGCCGCCGCATGCCTTCCTTGCCTGCCTTCCGTTTTCCCCTGCTCCCCCCACCCGGATGTGTCCCGCATCGCTTTCGCAGTCGCGTTCGTGGTGACGTCCGTCCTGTCGAACCAGCCCCTCACAGCGCCGACCCCATCCGGCCCCATCCGGCCCCGTCCGGCCCCATCCGGCCCCATCCGAATCGTTCCGGACCGGCCGCGTCCGGTGCCCTTGGCGCGGCCCATGGGGCATGGTAGATTGGTCGCATGCGCGAAACCGCTCCTCCGTTCCGAGAACCTACCCTCAAGGGCGACTACCGGCGTCCCGACCCGGACGCCCACGCCGGGCCGCACGAGCCGCGGCTGGCCTGCACGCCCGCCGCGTCGTGCACGGAGCCCGGCCCGGGCCATGGGACGACCAACGGGCCGGACAATGGGGCGGGTTCCGGCGCGCGCGAACAGGTGCTCACCTTTTCCGGAGTGTGGGACGTGGCCTCCATCGGCCGCATGACCGCCCGGCTGCTGCGCCGTTGTGCCGAGGTGGGTGACACCTGCGCGGTGCAGGACGATGCCTCCGTGGTGCATCTGGACCTGACCGAGGTATCCCGCCTGGACACCGCCGGGGCGCAGCTGTTGTGCCGGGCTGCGGCCAGCATGGCGGCGGCGGGGGCGCACGTGGTGTGGCATGTGCCGGACCCCGGCCAGTCCATGCTGCTGGACCGGGTACGGGCCATCGACATTTCCGCGGTGCCGCGCGCGCGCCGGGTATCCCCGGTGCTGGGCGCGCTGAACGCCATTGGCGCGTCCATCGTCGAGGAACTGGAGCAGGTGCGCGCCATCACGGGCTTTCTGGGCATGTTCCTGGTCTCGCTGGCCGCCGCAGCGGTCAGGCCATGGCGGCTGCGCTGGGTGTCCATCGTGCACCACATGGAGCAGACGGGCATCCAGGCCGTGCCCATCGTGGCCCTGCTGACCTTTCTCATTGGGCTGGTGACCGCGTACATGGGGTCGGAGCAGTTCACCCGCTTCGGCGCGCAGGTGTTCGTGGTGAACCTGATAGAGGTTTCCACCCTGCGCGAGTTGGGCGTGCTGCTGACGGCGCTCATCGTGGCGGGCCGTTCCGGCTCGTCGTTCACCGCCCAGATCGGGGCCATGGTGGCCAACGAAGAGGTGGACGCCATGCGCTCCATGGGGCTGGACCCCATGGAGGTGCTGGTGATTCCCCGCGTGGTGGCCCTGGTGCTGATGCTGCCGGTGCTCACCTTCATTGCCGATTTCATGGGCGTGCTGGGCGGGGGGGTGGCCTCGTGGCTGTCACTGGGCATCTCGCCCGGCGCGTTCGCCGTGCGCTTCCTGGAGATCACCCGGCTGGCCAACTTCGTGACCGGGCTGGTCAAGGCCCCGTTCTTTGCGCTGATCATCGGCATTGTGGGGTGCTTCCAGGGCTTTCGGGTGACCGGCAGCGCGGAATCTGTGGGGCGGTTGACTACCCAGGCGGTGGTGGAATCGATCTTCCTGGTCATCGTGGCCAACGCGGGTTTCGCCATCCTGTTCATGTCGCTGGGGGTGTAGGGTGACGGACACTCCCATAATCTCGCTGCGCGGCATCGCCAACCGCTTCGGCTCGCTGACGGTGCACGAGAACCTGGACCTGGACGTGCGGCCCGGCGAAGTGCTGGGACTCATCGGGGGGTCCGGCTCGGGAAAATCCGTGCTGCTGCGCACCATCCTTGGCCTGCGCCGCCCCCAGGCGGGCGATGTGCGCGTGCTGGGGGTGGACATCACCCATTCCGACGAGAGCGCACGGCGTGCCGTGCGCCGCCAGTGGGGGGTGCTGTTTCAGGACGGGGCGCTGTTCTCGTCGCTGTCGGTCATCGAGAACATCAAGGTGCCCCTGCGCGAATTCACCAACCTGTCGCCCGAAACCATGGACGACGTGGCCGCCCTGAAGCTGCGCATGGTGGGCCTGGCGCCCGAGGCGGCGCTGAAATATCCGTCCGAACTTTCCGGCGGCATGCGCAAGCGCGCGGGGCTTGCCCGTGCCCTGGTCATGGACCCGGCGGTGGTGTTCCTGGACGAACCCACGGCCGGGCTCGACCCCATCGGCGCGGCGTCCTTCGACGCGCTGATCGCGGACCTGCGCGATGCGCTGGGGCTGACCGTGGTCATGGTCACCCACGACCTGGATTCGCTGTATGCCGTGTGCGACCGGGTGGCCGTGCTGGCCGAAAGGCGCATCTACGCCGTGGGGGCCATCGACGAGTTGCTGCGGGTGGACCACCCGTGGCTGCGCGAATATTTCACGGGGCCGCGCGGGCGCGTGGCCGCCGGTGTGGCTGAAGTGTCGGGCCACGCGGGGCATGCCGGGCATGCCCCGGCCCAAGGGAGATGACATGGAGATCAGGGCAAGCTACGTGCTGGTCGGGGTGTTCACGCTCATGGCCGTGGTGGGGGCGCTGGCCTTCATCCTGTGGACGGCCGGGCGCGGCAGCGGCGTGGACCTCGTGCAGTACGACATCAATTTCACCGGGCACGTTTCCGGCCTCAGCGTGGCCAACGACGTGCTGTTCAACGGGGTGAAGGTGGGCTCGGTGAAGGCCATCACCATCAGCCCCACCGACCCTGGCCGGGTCAAGGTGCGCATCGAGATCGCAGCCGATACCCCCGTGCGCGAAGACTCCATGGCCTCGCTGGAGGCGCGCGGCATTACCGGCGTGACCGTGGTGCAGATTTCCGGCGGCACGGCCACAAGCCCGCTGCTCAAGGCGAGCCCCGGCGAAGAGGTGGCGGTGATTCCCGCCCAGCTTTCGCGGCTGGAGGCCCTGTTCGCCGGGTTGCCCGCCGTGGTTTCCGACAGCCGCGAACTTGTCCAGCGCATCGCGGGCATGGCCGACGACGAGAACCGCCGGGCGCTGGCGCAGACCCTGCAATCGCTGGACGTGCTCACCGCGCGGCTGGCCGCGCGGGCCGACACCATGGACCGCATCATCGGCAACCTGGACGTGACCACCCGGCGCCTGGCCAACGCATCCGCCGGGCTGGAAGGGGCCACCGGCGATGTGCGCGACTACCTGCGCACCGACCTGCGCGATTCCACCCGCGCCGTGGGCGACATGGCCCGGCGCATGGACGGCATGGTGGCCCGCGCCGAGCCCGGCGTGGCCAAATTCACGGGCGAGGGGCTGGAAGACATGCGCCGCCTGCTGGCCGAGGCGCGTCAGTTGATGGCCACGCTGGATCGGCTGGCCCACAAGGTGGAAAGCGACCCCCGCCGCTTCCTGTTCGGCAACCCCGTACCGGAGTATGATGCCCGATGATGCCCGCCACCTTCCCGTGCCCGCCGGTTTCGTGCGTGTTCCCGCCGTGCATGTCCCTTTTGCGCGCATTCGTTGCGGGCGTGTTCCGCTCCGCGCGTCGGGGGCAGTGGCTGTGGCTGCCGCTGCTTGGCCTGCTGCTGGCGGTGCTGCCCGGCTGCGCCCGTGTGCTGGACCCCGGCCCCGCACCCACCCACCTGTTGCTGTCCCCCGCCATGCCCGGCCCGGGCGCGGGCGGTCCCATCCATCTGCAACTGGCCGTGTCCCTGCCGGAAACCAGCCGCATGCTGGATACCGACCGCATCGTGCTGGTGCTGGGGGGCGCGACCGGGCGCGAGGTGCGCCAGTACGCCGAGGCCAAGTGGACCAGCCCCGCCCCCCGCCTGGTGCAGCGGCTGCTGGTGGAAGCCTTTGAACGCAACGGACGGCTGGACGGCGCGGCAGAGGAATCGGCGGGCATCTACCCCGACTACCGGCTGATGACCGACCTGCGCCGCTTCAACACCCGCATGGGCGAGGGGGCCGCGCCCCTGATCGAGGTGGAATTGGCCCTGCGCCTGGTGGACCTGAAGACCGGGCGCATCGTGGCCTTTACGGCCATCGGGCGCGACTGCCCCGCCGCAGGGTCCGCCCTGACGCAGGTGGCCGCAGCCTTCGAGACGGCCATGGGCGACGTGCTGGCGCGGGCCACCGCCTGGAGCCTTGAGGCCATGGCTGCCGCACGTTCCTGACGCGGTGCCCGGCCGGGCGGTTTCCGCCGTTTCCGCACCGGGTCGGGATGCCGTGGCTGCCGACCTTTCCGGTTTTTCCGCCGTTGTATTCCCTCTCCATCTCCGCATGTCATCGGGGCCGGGCGTGTCCGGCCCCGTTCCTTTTCCCGCGCGGTATTTTTTGCGGCGTGGGACTATCGCCAATATGGACAGCGTGCTACGCTTGCACCCTCTGGTTTTGCTGTGCCGCTCTCGGGGGAGGGCTGCAACAGGCGAGGTGGTCCATGGGCTGGAATCTTCGCAACCGTTTCCTCGTGCCGACGCTGGGGCTGGTGCTCGTCGGCATGGTCGTGTCCTCGTGGCTGTCGTACTCCGTGTCGGAAGACGCCTTGCATCAGGCCATCAATGCCCAGTCGGAAATGATGGTGCGCGCCGCCATGGGTGAACTGGGCAGGCGCGTGCAGGACCAGCGCGATGACATCGCCACCCAGGCCACCCGCAACGTTCTGCTCGACGTGCTGCGCGTGCCCCCCGGTGGCGACAAGGCCGCTGCGGTGCGGCGCGCCAACGAGGCCCTGCGCCAGGTGGTGGCCACCTATGACGTGTATCAGGTGGTCAACGTGCTGGGGCCGGACGGCATCGTGGCGGCCAGCAACCTGGACGAATCCGTGGGCAAGGAGAACCGCGCCAGCCGCGACTACTTCAAGCGCGGCATGCAGGGCGAGGCCACCGTGTCCGAGCCGCTCATGAGCATGACCACCAACACACCGGTTGTCGTGGTGGCCGCGCCCCTCAAGGTGGACGGCAAGGTGGCGGGCGTGGTCTACGGTTCGGTGGATCTTGGCAGGTACGCCAAGGAATTCATCAATCCCATTAAGATCGGCAAGACCGGCTACGCCTTTCTGGTGGCGGGCAGCGGCAAGCTCATCGCCCACCCCGATCCTTCGCTGATCCTCAAGACCGACATCAGCGAACTGGACTGGGGCAAGAAGGTGCTGGCCCAGCGTACGGGCAGCATCGCCTATCCGTGGCAGGGAATTACCAAGTACGCGTACTTCGCGGAAGAACCATCCACGAAGTGGATCATGTGCGTTACCGTGGACGAAAGCGACGTCAGCGACCCGGTGGCCGCCATCCGCAACGTGAGCGTGGCCGCCACAACGATCATCTTGCTTCTGGTGGGCACGGTGATCTTTTTCATCGTGCGCAACATCGTGAACGCGCTGGGCAAGGGCGTGGAATTTGCCAGCGCCGTGGCAGAGGGCGACCTGTCGCGGCAGTTGGACGTGGCCCGGTCCGACGAGATAGGCACGCTGGCCAATGCCCTGCGCACCATGGTGGACCGGCTGAAGGACATGATCGCCACCTCGGAGCAGAAAACCCGCGAGGCCGAGGAGCAGGGGGCGCAGGCCCGACGCGCCATGGCCGAGGCCGAGACAGCCCGCGCCGAGGCGGAACGCGCCAAGAGCGAGGGCATGCAGCAGGCCGCCGCGCGGCTGGAGGTCATCGTGGACCGGGTGGGATCCGCATCCGAGGAACTGGCCGCCCAGATCGAGCAGGCCAGCCGGGGTGCCGACGTGCAGCGGGAACGCACGGGCGAGACCGCCACGGCCATGGAGGAGATGAATTCCACGGTCATGGAGGTGGCCCGCAACGCCTCGTCTGCCGCCGACAATGCGGAAAAGGCCCGCCGCCAGGCGGAAGACGGCGAGGGCATCGTGCATTCGGTGGTGGAGGCCATAGAGGACGTCAACGACAAGACCGCCCTGCTGCGGGGCAGCCTGCACGAACTGGGCGACCGGGCCGAGTCCATCGGGCAGATTCTGAACGTGATCAGCGACATTGCCGACCAGACCAACCTGCTGGCGCTGAATGCCGCCATCGAGGCGGCGCGGGCAGGCGATGCCGGGCGCGGCTTTGCCGTGGTGGCCGACGAGGTGCGCAAGCTGGCGGAAAAGACCATGAACGCCACCCGAGAGGTGGGCGATGCCGTGCGGGCCATCCAGGGCTCATCGCGCGAGAACGTGCGGGGCATGGAAGAAGCGTCCATGTCCGTGGGCCGCAGCACCGAGCTTGCCACCATGGCCGGGGATGCGCTGCGGGTGATTGTGGACGTGGTGCAGGAAACCGCCGACCGGGTGCGGGCCATTGCCACGGCGGCGGAGGAGCAGTCCGCGGCCAGCGAGGAAATCAACCGGGGCACGGACGAGGTGAACCGCATCGCGGCGGAGACGGCCGAGGTCATGGGGCAGTCGTCCCAGGCCGTGGCCGAGTTGGCCCGCATGGGGCAGGAACTGCAGCAGTTGGTGGAGCAGCTGAAGCGGGGGTAGGCGGCGCGCTGCGCCTTATATATTGATGCAAAGGGACGGGCCGTCCGGCTATGCCGGGCGGCCCGTTGACGTTCATGGCGGATTGGGGGGGGAGTCGGGAAAGGCTATGCCTCGCCGGTATCGTCCCCGGAATCGGCACCGGTGCGGGCCTTGGGCACCAGCAGCAGGGTCAGGTAGTGCGGCGCGTCCGGGGCATCGGCCAGGGTAGGGGATATGACTTCGCCCGGCAGCCCCAGGCGCGAGACGAACACCGCCTGTTCCGCCGCGCCCTGGTCAGTCAGCACCCGGCGGATTTCCGGAAACTTGCGGTACGCCTTCAGGATCACCACGTTGTCCGCGCCCGCCACGTCGGCGGCCAGTTTGTCCGTGCCGTTTACGCCGGGCACCAGCAGCAGGGTTTCGTCCGCCTCGCACAGGATGGTGCGGGTGCGGGCGGCCGCCGCCTGGTACGAGGTGACGCCCGGCACCACCTGCACCGCGTCTTGGGGCAGGTCCGGGGCCACCCGGCGCAGGGTGCGCAGCAGGTAGCCGAAGGTGGAATAGATCAGCGGGTCGCCCAGAGTCAGGAAGGCGGCGTCCTCGCCCTTGCGCAGGGTGTCGGCCACGGCGTGGGCGTTGGCCTCCCACGCGGCGGCCAGGGCTGCCTTGTCGCGGGTCATGGGAAAGCCCAGCGTCTCTATGCGTACGTCGGCGGGCAGATGGGGCCGGGCAATGTCCAGCGCCACCGAGTAGTCGTTGCGCGTGGATGCGGCGGCGAACACCACGTGCACCCGCGACAGGGCGTTGACGGCGCGCAGGGTCAGCAGGTCCGGTTCGCCGGGGCCGACGCCGATGCCGAACAGGGTGCCGCAGGCGGGCCGGGAAGTATCGTGGAAGGCGGGCATGAAAAACCTCTTGGGGCTATGCGCGGTCGGTCCGTGTCCGGCAAGCCGTGGGGCAAGCCTGGGGCAGGACAACCATGGGGTTCAGGGGACGGCCTGTCAGGGGATGATTTTTTGCCCGGGGATGTTCTTTCCGGGGGAAGGGGGCGTGGCCGGGGTGGTGCCCCATACATCGGGGTGCAGGTACCGGGCAAGTTCCTCTGCCGCGTCCACGGCGCGGGGGCCGGGGCGGGAGTAGCGCGCCTCGTCCACTTCACGCACGTGGCCGTTCCGGACGGCGGACAGGACTGCGTAGTGGGAACGCGTGGCGGGTGGTTCCGGCTCCGGGTTCATGGGGCCGCGTTGCAGCAGGTACACATCGGGGTTCAGGCGCAGCAGTTCCTCTTCGCTCAGGCGGGTCACCCGGCCTTCGGCGGTGACGCAGTTGCGGCCGCCCGCACGGGCGATGATGTCGGTGACGATGGAATCGGTTCCGGCGGCCAGCAGGTTGGGGTGGCGCACTTCGAAAAACACCGAGGGGCGGGGACGGCCCGCCACCCGCGCTGCCACCGCGTCCAGTCGGGCGCGCAGGGCCGCTTCCAGCGTGGCGGCTCGCTGCGGCTCGCCGGTCAGGGTGCCCACCCGGCGCAGCACGCCGAACAATTCCTCGAACGATCCCACGCGGAACACCGCCACGGGAATGCCCAGGGCGCGCAGGCCTTCCACGGCCTCGCCCGCCTCGCGGCGGCCCTCCATCTGCAACACCAGGTCCGGGGCCACGGCGGCCACCATTTCCGGGCTGGGCCGCATGTGTGTGCCGATGACCGGCAACTGGCGAATGGCTGCGGGTTCCTCGTCGGCGGCGGTGCGCGCTGCTATGCGGTCGGTCAGGTTCATGGCTGCCAGCAGTTCGTTGAACGCCCCGTACAGGGCCACGATGCGTCGGGCAGGGTGGGGCAGGCGCACCTGGCGCCCGGTGTCGTCGGTGATGGAGACCGGCCCGTCTGCCTGTTCTGCAGGCAGACCGGCAGGCAGACCGGCAGCCAGACCAGCAAGCAGACCGGCAGGCTGCGCGTCCGTCTGCCTGTCCGGCTGCACGGCACGGGCAACGGTGGGGGCGGTAACGCTGATGGCCAGTGCGGCCAGCAGGAGCAGAACCAGGTGCAGCGCCGGGCATGGGCGAGGGATGGGCGTTGCCGCCGCCTTCGTGGTGGGCTGGTGAGTGACGGAGTGCATGCTGTCAGTCATCCTGTGCTCCCGTGGCAAGGGGAGGGGCCTGCCCGGCGATTTCGGATGTGCCGGGGCGCGTTGCGGGTGTCGCGGGGCGGGACTGCGCCTGTCCGGAAACGTCGGACAGCGGCGGTGCAGATTCCGAAAGTTGTGCATCTTGCAGATGTTGCGAGTGCTTGCAATCTTTCGCGTCTGCCACTGTCCCCCCCGTGGAGGTCGCGGGCAGCCCCATGAGCCTGTCCGTCCGGAATGCCCCCGGCACGTAGCAGGCCTGGGGAGCGCCGGTGATCGGGTGGGGCTGCACCGTCACGGGGGTCTCGTACACCTCGGACAGCACGGCGGCGGTGAAGGTGCGCTCCACCGGGCCATCTTCCACCACGTGGCCATGTTTCAGGAATATCAGGCGGGTACAGTACAAGGCGGCCAGGTTCAGGTCGTGCACGGCAGCCATGACGCGTGCCCCGGCCCGGTGGCGGGCGTGCAGCAGATCCAGGATGTCCAGGGCGCGGGCCACGTCCAGCCCTGCGGTGGCCTCGTCCAGCAACAGGGTGTCCGCACCCTGGGCCAGCGCGCGGGCCAGCAGCACCCGTTGCAGTTCACCCCCGGACAGGGTGCGCGCGCCGCGCGCCGCAAGATGGGCGCAGCCGGTATCGCGCAGGGCGGCCAGCGCGGCGGCGTGGTCGTCCGGGCCGTAGCCGCCCAGCAGGGTGGTGTGCGGGTAGCGTCCCATGAGCACCAGCGACAGGGCGTCCAGGTCGGGAATGTGTTCCGGGCGTTGCGGCACGGCGGCGATGCGCCGGGCGCGCTCGCGCGGGCGCAGGCGGTGCAGGGGGGCGCCGTCCAGGGTCACCGTGCCGGAGCGCGGGGCCAGCACGCCGGACAGCACCAGCAGCAGGGTGGTCTTGCCGCTGCCGTTGGGTCCAAGCAGCCCCACCAGTTCGCCGGGTGCCACGGACAGGGAAACGCCGCGCAGCACGTCGTCCGCATCGCCGTATCCGGCATGCAGGCGGGAAAGTTCGATCATGACGTGCTCTCCGCCGGGCCCGCCGTCCGGACAGCCGTGCCGCGTTCGCCGCGAACCAGCAGCAGGCAGAAGAAGGGGCCGCCCAGCAGTGCCGTGACCACGCCCACCGGCAGTTCCGCCCCGCCGGGCAACAGGGTGCGGGCCAGCACGTCGGCCCAGGCCAGCAGCACGCCGCCCCCGAACCATCCCGTTGTCAGCAGCGGCCCGTGCGCCGCGCCCAGGCGCATCCGCGCCAGGTGCGGCACCACCAGCCCCACGAAACCGATGACCCCGCTTACCGCCACGCACCCCGCCGTGATCAGGCTGGCGCCCACCAGCAGTTGCAGGCGCACGCGGGCCGTATCCATGCCCAGCTGCCTGGCCTGCACGTCGCCCAGGGCCAGGATGTCCAGTTCGCGAAAGCGCGGCAGCACCAGCAGCAGGCCCAGCGCCAGCCACGGCAGCAGCACCGCCACGTGCGACCAGCCGCGACCTTGCAGGCTGCCCATGATCCAGAACACGATGCTGGAGACGGATTCCTCGTCCAGCGCCTTGACCAGCGATACCAGCGCCGAGAGCACGGTGGACACCACAACCCCGGCCAGCACCACGGTTTCGCGGCGAAAGCTGCCGCCGCCCGCAGCGCCGCCCAGCAGCAGCACCGCGCCCAGCGAGGCCAGCGCCCCGGCCAGGGCGGCCAAAGGCAACAATGCCTGCGGCGAAAGCGCCGCGAATGCGGGCAGATGCAGGGCCAGCCACGCGGCCAGCGGACCGATGCCCAGGGTCAGCGCCAGCGATGCGCCGAATGCCGCCCCGCCGGATACCCCCAGGGTGAAGGGATCGGCCAGCGGGTTGCGCAGCACCCCCTGGAACACCGTGCCCGCCACGGCCAGCCCGCCGCCCGCCAGCAGGGCCAGACAGACGCGGGCCAGGCGGATGCGGGTAACCACCAGCATGTGGGTAGCGTCGGGCGCGCTGCCCGCCATGTCCGTGAACGCACCCGGCAGCGCCAGTTCGCCCAGCGCGCGCAGCACGTCGTCCACGACGATATGGAACGGCCCGAACAGGCAGGCCAGCACCACCGTGGCCGCCCAGCACAGGGCGGCCAGCAGGATGCAGCGAAGGACGCGGCGGGGCCGCGCGGCCCCGGTCCATGCCTGTTGCGGCGCGGACCGGGGCACGGAGGCATTGTGCATTAGTGGTCCAGTTGTTTCAGGGCGGCATCCAGGTGGCGCAGCCAGATGGCCACCACCGGCTCGGCGGATGCGGTGCCGCGCAGCACCGGGCGCGGGGTGATGCCCCGTTCGCGCAGCAGCGAGGCCAGCGATTCCGGATCGTCGCCCGCCATGTCGTTGTGGGCGTGGTCGCCCGCCACGGACATCATGGGCACCAGCCACGCGGTGCGCACCTTGCGGGCGGCCAGGGCCGCGGTCACGTCGTCGAACGAGGGCGAGCCCTCCACCACGCTGATGAAGAACAGCGGGTCGACCTTGCTCAGGTAGTACTGCATGGCCGGGTAGCCGAGCGCGGCGGGGTGGTGCGGGTTGCCGTGGCCCATGAAGATCACGGCATCACCGGGCTTGCGTTCCTTGGGCAGCAGCGACTTCAGGGCCACGGCCAGCGATTCGGCGTCGTCGGTGGAACCCAGCAACGGCAGGCCCACGGTGATGCGGGTCAGCCCCTTGGGCAGGCCTTCCATGGCCTTGGCAGTGGCCATCAGGCCGTGGAATTCCGCACCGGTAATGGTGTGGAACGACTGAACCGCCACATGGGTGAAGCCTTCTTCGGCCATGTTGGCCAGCGCCTGCTGGGGCGAGGCGGCGGGCTTGCCTTCGTTGATCAGCGAGGCGCGGGCCTGCCGGGCCGTCCATGCCCAGCGGATTTCGGCGTCGGGGTGGGCGGCGCGCACCAGCCGTTCGATGTTGGCCAGTGCGGGCCGGGCTTCTTCCACCGTGGTGCCGAAGGCCACCAGCAGGATGCCGTCCTTGCGGGGGGCTTCATCGCCGTGACCGGCCAGGGCGGCGCCAGGCAGGACCAGACACAGGGCCAGCAGCAGGGCCGTCAGCACCGGCAGGGGAAGGACGCGGGACAGCGGACGGAAAAAGACGGAGGGGACGCGGGCGCACGAAAAGACACCCCGCCGCAGGGCGGGCATACCGAAAGGCACGAGAAGCATGGGAACCTCCGAAGGAGGCAGGCGGGCAATTGGCGAGGCGGCGGCACGCAAGGGGGCGCCCGGCACGGCCCAAGACATCCGGCAGGTCCTTGCTGGTGTGGCGGGCGCGGTTGACGCGACTGCCACGGCGGACACGGCGTGTGGTTGGGAAGGCACGGGCGCGCGAAACGTGGCCGCCGGTCCCGGAAGGGCAAAAGCCCCGTTGCCTTCCGGGCATGGTCGATGACGCGTCAGGCAGGTCTTCCGGCTTGCCCGACCTGCTCCGGCCTTCCCGGACCGTGGTCCAGTGGCGCTCTGGGGAGCAGGCGTTCTCGCGGGCTTACGGCGGCGGGTCCGCTCCCGATTCACACGGGATTCCCTATCAAGTCCGATGGACACCTGAAGACCCATGGATAGGCCCCGTGCGGCGGGACTGTCAAGCAACAGGGGCGGCCGGGTGGCGGGTGCGCGTGCGTGGGGCACGATGAGACAGGCTTTGTGCCCAAACCCCTAGCCGAAACCTGCCGGTTCGTGTATGTGCATGTATGATCGGGTTTAGTCTTGTTTGGTGGAATCCGGATTAAACATGTCAGGGTTATTTTGTAATACACGAGTAATACGAAACTAATGGGGTTGGCATCTCGGTTGCAGTGTAGGCGTTAGTCGCACGCCCGAATCCGGATTGTCCGGACACAGCCGGATTGCCGGGCGTGAGCACCCAGGGGTTTAAGAACATGCCGACAATCCTGAATAAACCAGGCCACGCGGCGAGCCCCGGAACGAATTTACGGACGGAGATGGGGAATCCGGAAAAGCCGGACGATATGCGGCGACACCGGATAAAACAGGCTGAACGCAGGCGGGGCGCGCCCGGAATCGGATTCCGAACGGCATTCCCGCACAACGCAAGGACGGAGTCGCAGCGCGCCTTCGCCAACATGGGGAGATAGCCATGGTTACGCAGAACACCACCACCACGGGTGCCGCAGCGGCGGCCCGCCACATCCAGCTGACCCAGCCGCAGGCAAACCAGCAGATTGTCATCGACAATATTGCTGGCGCGGCGCTGGATATGGGCTTTCCGTCCGAGGCGGCACAACTGGAGCAGTCCGGACAGGACCTTGTGTTCCTGTTCGAGAACGGCGGCCGCATCGTCCTTTCCAACTTTTTCGGCCTGTTCGAATCCAACCAGCTGCCCGCCTTCAACCTTGAAGACGGCCAGTCGCTGCCGGGCGACGCGTTCCTCGCGGCCCTGCGCGAAGACCTGCTGCCTGCCGCCGGCCCCGGCGCGGGCGCTGCCGCAGGCAGCGGCGGCGTGGGCGACTACGACGACAACGCGGGCGACCTGATCGGCGGCGTGGACCGCCTGGACCCGCTGGGCACCACCGGCATCGGCACGGCGGCCCTGGCGGCCATCGAGGATGAAGGGCCCGACGCCATCGACACCGTGCCCACCCTGATCATGACCACCAGCGCGCTCACCGTGTACGAATCGGACCTGGGCGACGGCAGTTCCACCTACCAGGGCACCACGGAAGGCGGCATAGCTGTTTCCGGTTCCTTCGCCATCACCGCGCCCGATGGCATTGGCTCGCTGACCGTGGGCAACAGCGTGTTCTCGGCGGCGGATCTCGCGGCGCTTGCCGGGGGCACCCCGCTGGCCGTTGATCTTGGTGCGCAGGATGCGTACGCCGACATGGTGCTGACCGGCTTTGACGGCACCAACGTGCTCTTCACCTATACCCTGGTGGACGACAGCACGCATACCCTGCTGACCCCCAGCGCGGAAGACCGCATCGAAACCGTTACCGTCATCATCACCGACGCCGACGGTGACTCTTCCCTTCCCGGCACCCTGACCATCACCATCGCGGATGACGAACCGCTCATCGGCAAGATCAACGATCCCAACCCCGAAGACGAAGTCATCCCCGACGACTACCCCGAACTCGGCACCGATGGCGTTGTCGAACACGTCTTCAGCAATGGCGAGTTCAACCTGAACTTCGACCTGACCAACGGCAGCGTTCCCGAGCTCAACAACGGCATCGTGGACCTGCGCGTGGACGGCGGCACTCCTTACTTCCGCAACGGCGCCGGGCTTGGCGTGACCTACGACGGCAACCACGTGCCCGGCGATTCGCCCGACCGCGAGAACGAACTGGGCCACCGCGACGACAAATGGTTCCATGAGCAGGAAGGCGTGGTCTTCAAGCTGGACGGCGTGGCTGACTCGTTCAGCATGGGAACCTCGGCGTTCTACAAGGGCGAGGGCGGCTCCGGCGAAATCGGCAAGGTGCTGTTCTTCCTGGGCGACGAACTTGTCGATTCGCGGGTGATCTTCGCCAACCAGCCCGGCGACAGCTACAACTTCACCAACCTGGACAACGGCGGGCTGTTCGACCGGGTGGTCATCATCGGCCTTGACTACCAGCACATGCCCAGTTTTTACGGCAGCCACGGGCACGACGTGCCCTCGGTCGGCGACAGCAGCGACTTCTACATCACCAACGTCGGCTTCCACATCGTGTCGGAAGTGGGCGTTGCCCACGGCGACCTGGACTTCACCTACGGCGCGGATGATCGCGGATCCTTCGACCTGACCTGGGCGGGCCTTGCTACCGAGACCCCGGAAGGGCAGCCCGAAGTGGCCGTCGCGCTGGACAGCTCCGATACCTCGTCCGACGGCATCTGGACCTGGGATGGCCAGCAAGTGAACGTTGTCGTCGAAGGTGAAGGCCGCATCGTCGGCTACATCGTCGGCGAATCCTCGGGCGACGAGATCAGCACTTCGGAATCGGTTTCCAACATCGCCTTCGTGCTGCAAGTCGATCCCGACACCGGGTACTGGACCTTCACCCAGAACGTGCTGCTCGATCTGCCCGACAGCGCCGGTGGCAAGCTGACCTTCAACTACACCATCACCGACAGTGACGGTGACACGGCGTCCTCGTCCTTCAACGTGACCATCATCGAAGCCGAGCGCACCCCCGACATCGACATGCCCACCGAAGCGCATGTGGTGCACGAGTCCGGGCTGTTCACGCCGTGGGCCATCGGCACCGACGCCGGGCACGACGCCGTCGTTGCCTCGGGTACCTTCGTCGTCGACATGCAGCACGAGGACTTCGCGTCCGTCACCGTGGGCGGCAAGACCTTTGCCTCGCTGGATGACCTTGACGCGGCCGGGCCGCTGTTCATCGGCGCCAACGGGCTTGTGGTGGACAACCCGCTGCTGGCCCACGCCGTGCTGGATGTCACCGGCGTCACCTATGACGACGCCACCGGCAAGTACACCGTTGCCTACAGCTACACCCTGTACGACAACGTCAGCCACACCTTCCCCGACGGTACCGAAACCGGCGACGTGATTCCCATCAGCGTCACCGACGTTTCGGGCGATTCCGCCTACGCTTCCCTGACCATCACCATCGTGGACGACGTGCCCATCGCGCACGACAACGTCGCGTGGGTGACCGAAGATGGCGGGCACGACTGGAATCCGTACACCGACGACGACACCTCCGGCAACGTCATCACCGGCAACATCTTCTGGTTGCCCGAAATGGGCGACGACCAGCAGGGCGCGGACGGCGCCAAGGTGTCGAACATCCAGTTCGGTTACCATTCCGAAGGCGTGGACGCCAACGGCGAGACCATCAACGGGCTGTACGGCACCCTGTTCATCAAGGCCGACGGCAGCTACACCTACACGCTGAACAACGGCAACGACGCGGTGCAGCACCTCATTCCGGGCGAAACCCTGAAGGAAGTCTTCACTTACACCCTGAAGGACGGCGACGGCGACACCGACACCGCCAAGCTGACCATCACCATCAACGGCGCCAACGACAAGGTGGACATCGGCTGCATCAACAGCCTGCACGTGAACGAAGACGACCTGCCGTGGGGCAGCGACGTCCACAAGGAATCGCTGACGGATTCCAGCTCGTTCATCATCACCGCCAACGACGGCCTGGACACGGTGAACATCGGCGGCGAGAACGTGATCGTGAATGGTGTGTTGCAGTCCGACCACACCATCAACACCCCCTACGGCAACCTCGTGGTCACCAGCGTGCAGAGCTTGGGCGACGGGCAGTACAAGATCTCGTACAAGTTCACCCTGGATGACAACGCACCGCATGCCAACGGCAATGGCGAAAACGACTACCTGCTCTCGCTCGGCCTGACGGTTACGGACCGCAACGGCGATTCCGACACCGACACCCTCAAGGTGCACATCACCGACGACGTGCCCACGGCATACGACAACGTCGCCAGCGTCACCGAAGATGGCGGGCACGACTGGAATCCGCATACCGACGACGACGCCTCCGGCAACGTGATCACCGGCAACATCTTCTGGCTGCCGGAAGCTGGTGACGACGTGCAGGGCGCGGACGGCGCCAAGGTTTCCAACATCCAGTTCGGCTACCACAGCGAAGGCGTGGACAACGACGGCGAAACCATCAACGGGCTGTACGGCACCCTGTTCATCAAGGCCGACGGCAGCTACACCTACACGCTGAACAACGGCAACGACGCGGTGCAGCACCTCATTCCGGGCGAAACCCTGAAGGAAGTCTTCACTTACACCCTGAAGGACGGCGACGGCGACACCGACACCGCCAAGCTGACCATCACCATCAACGGCGCCAACGACAAGGTGGACATCGGCTGCATCAACAGCCTGCACGTGAACGAAGACGACCTGCCGTTCGGCAGCGACATCTTCAAGGAATCGCTGACCGATTCCAGCTCGTTCATCGTGACCGCCAACGATGGTCTGAACATCGTGCAGATCGGCGGCGAGAACGTGATCGTGAACGGCGTGTTGCAGGCCGACCACACCATCGACACCCCCTACGGCAACCTTGTGGTTACCGGGGTGCAGAACCTGGGCGACGGGCAGTACAAGATCTCCTACTCGTTCACCCTGGACGACAACGCACCGCATGCCAACGGCAACGGCGAGAATGACTACCTGCTCTCGCTGGGGCTGAAGGTCATTGACCGCAACGGCGATTCCGATACCGATACCATTCAGGTGCACATCACCGACGACGTGCCCACGGCGTACGACAACTACGCCACGGTGACCGAAGACGGCGGGCACGACGGCAACCCCGGCACCGACGATGATGCCTCGGGCAACGTGGTGACCGGCAACTTCTTCTGGGTCAACGAACCCGGCGACGACGTACAGGGCGCGGACGGCGCCATCGTCTCCAAGATCCAGTTCGGCGCGAACTCGGTGAACGTGGACAGCAACGGCGAAACCATCAACGGGCTGTACGGCACGCTGCTGGTGAAGGCCGACGGTACCTACACCTACACGCTGAACAACTCCAATGCTGCGGTGCAGCACCTGACCACCGGCGAGCACCTGCAGGAAGTGTTCACCTACACCCTGAAGGATGGCGACGGCGACATCGACACCGCCAACCTGACCATCACCATCAACGGCGCGGACGACAAGGTGAGCCTGACCGGCCTGTGCGGCAGCGAAGGCACCGTGTACGAAGCGGGCCTGTCCGACGGCAGCCACATCGGCTTCACGGCCACCTCGTTCAACGGCGACTTCTTCGTGGACGCGAAGGACGGCCTGGATGAAATCCGCATCGAAGGCGTGAAGGTCATCGACAACGGCGTCCTGACGGGCAACAGCTTCACCAACGCCTACGGCACCATCGTGGTTACCGCGTTTGACGCCGCCACCGGCAAGGTGAGCTACACCTACACCCTTACCGACAACATCACCCACAGCACGTCGGGCGATGGCGACAGCGCGCAGTACCGCGACTTCACGGTCACGGCCGTGGACCGCGACGGCGATGCCGATTCCGCCACGCTCACTGTCAAGATCGTGGACGACAACCCCGACGCGTTCAACAACACCGCCAGCGTCACGGAAGACAGTGGCGCGGGCCAGCAGGCCACCGGCAACCTGATCACCGACCACCCCGCCGATGTGGTGGGCGCCGACGGTGCGAAGGTCAGCTTCGCTGAAGGCAGCAACTGGAAGAACATCGATGCCGATGGCGAAACCATCAACGGCCAGTACGGCACCCTGTTCGTGAAGGCCGATGGCACCTACACCTACACGCTGAACAATTCCAGCGCGGCAGTGCAGACCCTGACCACCGGCGAGAAGCTGTACGACACCTTCTCCTACACCCTGAAGGACGGCGACACCGACACCGATGGCGCCACGCTGAAGATCACCATCAACGGCGCGGACGACGGCGTGACCATCACCAACCTGACGCCTGCGGCGCAGGGCGGCGACCTGACCGTGAACGAGAACGACCTGTCGGACGGCAGCTCGCCCAACAACGGCGCGCTGACCCAGTACGGCACGTTCAACGTCTCGGCCCCCGACGGGCTGGACGAAGTGTGGGTGGGCGGCGTGAAGGTGGTGGACAACGGGGCGCTGTACGGCAGCACCTCGCAGCGCACCATCGACACCGCATACGGCAACGTGGTGGTCACCGCGTTCAACGCGGCCACCGGTGAGGTGAGCTACAGGTTCACCCTCGATGACAACGCGCCCCATACCGCCTCGGGTACCGACCCGTACTTCCTGAACCTGACGGTCACGGCGAAGGACACCGACGGCGACACCTCGGCCCCCGGCACCCTGTCCATCCAGATCGTGGATGACATCCCCGATGCCAGGGACAACACCGGCAGTGTGACGGAAGACACTTCCCTCACTGCCACCGGCAACCTGGTCACCAACAGCCCGGGCGATGTGAAGGGCGCCGACGGCGCGTCCGTCTCGCACATCGCCGGGTCTACCTCGGCCAATGTGGACGGCGACGGCGAAACCATCAACGGCCAGTACGGCACCCTGTTCGTGAAGGCCGACGGCACCTACACCTACACCCTGACCAACGGCAACGCCGATGTGCAGGGCCTGACCACGGGCGAGAAGCTGCACGACGTCTTCACCTACACCCTGAAGGACGGCGACGGCGACATCGATACCGCCACGCTGGACATCACCATCAACGGCAAGAACGACGGCGTGACCATCACCAACCTGACGCCTGCGGCGCAGGGCGGCGACCTGACCGTGAACGAGAACGACCTGTCGGACGGCAGCTCGCCCAACAACGGCGCGCTGACCCAGTACGGCACGTTCAACGTCTCGGCCCCCGACGGGCTGGACGAAGTGTGGGTGGGCGGCGTGAAGGTGATCGACGGCGGCGTTCTGGCTGCCAACGTGGCTGACCGCACCATCGACACCGCCAACGGCAACCTAGTGATCACCGCGTTCAACGCGGCCACCGGCGAAGTGAGCTACAGCTTCACCCTCGACGCGGCAGCGACGCATTCGGCGGCGGGTGTAGACAACACCTTCCTGAACCTGGCCGTGAAGGTGACCGACACCGACACCGATGTGGCCAACAGCACCCTGTCCATCAAGATCGTGGATGACATCCCCGATGCCAGGGACAACACCGGCAGCGTGACGGAAGATTCCTTGCTGCCTGCCTCCGGTAACCTGATCAACGACGCCACCGCCGACGTGAAGGGCGCCGACGGCGCGACCATCTCGCACATCGCCGGGTCTACCTCGGCCAATGTGGACGGCGACGGCGAAACCATCAACGGCCAGTACGGCACCCTGTTCGTGAAGGCCGACGGCACCTACACCTACACCTTGAACAACGGCAACGCCGATGTGCAGGCATTGAACAACGGGCAGACGCTGCACGACGTGTTCACCTACACCCTGAAGGATGGCGACGGTGACGTTGATACCGCCAAGCTGGACATCACCATCGACGGGCACACCGATAGCTACGTGCTGAACCTGTCGGGTTTGGAAAACCCGGAAGGCACCGTGTACGAAGCCGGGTTGCCTGATGGGTCCGGTACGGACGGGGTGGGCCTTGGCATGACTGGCGCCTTCACCATCACCGCCACTGCTGGCCTTGACGAAGTGTCCATCGGCGGCACCAAGGTGATTGATGGCGGCGCCCTGTTCGGTTCGCACTCCGTGGATACCGCCAACGGCAACCTTGTGGTCGACAGCCTGAACAACAACGGTGACGGCACCTACACGGTGAACTATCACTTCACCCTGGACGACAACGCCACGCATCCTGCGGGCGGCACGCTGGCCCTCGCTGTGGAAGTCTCCGACAACTTCACTGCGGGCACGCCGAATGCCACCGGCACCCTGAACATCAACATCGTCGACGACCATCCGACGGCGGTCAACGATGTGAAGGACTACGAGGGTGGCATGACCACCAACGTGGTGATCGTGCTCGACGTGTCGTGGAGCATGGACGAGGACGCTGATGGCAGCGGCCCCGGCGACGCCAGCCGCCTCGACATGGCCAAGGATGCCATTGCCGAATTGCTGGCAGCCTACAAGGACCTTGGCGCGGTGAACGTGAAGATCGTGTGGTTCAGCGACAACGCAGAAACCCATACCGGCTGGTTGTCTGGCGATACGGTGCTCGATCAGGCCGACGCCATCCTCGACCCGCTTAACCCCGTTCTGTACACCGACTACGATGACGCCATCACGCTGGTGAAGAACGAACTGGCCGATGGCCTGCCGACCGCAGACCGCTCGGTGATGTACTTCCTGTCCGACGGTGAGCCGAACCCCGCATCCGATGGCTTGAGCGGGTCCGAGGTCACCTCTTGGGAAAGCGCCCTGCAGGGTTCGCCCATCGACATGGTGTACGCCTTCGGCATGGGCACCGGCATCACCAACACCTCGGCCCTCGAACCCGTGGGCTGGGAACGCGATACGACGAGCGACGCCGACACGGTGGCCGTGATCGAGAACATGTCCGACCTGACCGCCTACCTGCTGGCCACCGTACCGACCACCGGCAACATCCTGACCAATGACGAAGGCGGTGCCGACGGCGGCAAGTCCATCGTCAGCATCACCGTGGACGGAGTGATCCACACTGCCGCGGACGCTGGCGTTGGCCCCGATGGCAAGCTGGACATTGACCTTGGCGACGGCAAGGGCACCCTGACCATCGACTTCGACGACGGCAGCTACCTGTTCACGCCGGGCGCCTACCCGACGGGTACCGAGGTCATCAACTACGTGATCCAGGACGGCGACGGCACGCAGTCCAACGCCACCCTGACCCTGAACCTGCACGGCAACTACATAGACGCGCACGACAACTACGCCAACGCTCCGGCACCCGGCAGTAGCGCGACGACGGAACAGTTCAACAACGACTCCCATGGCTGGACCACGGACGGCTACGGTTCTTCTGGTGACGACGACGGGCATGTCGTGCGTACCGGCGGCAGCGACCCCGAGCTTGAGATTGGCCTGACAGCCAACTCAGGCAGCATCTCCAGCGTCAAGGAAGTTACCGTTGCGGCCAACGACACGATCAGCTTCGACTGGCGGGCGGTGCTTACCGGCACCACCAATGCGGCGCAGCATGACAACGACCGGGTAGAGGTTTTGATCAGTGGCGGCGGCGGTACGACCCTTCTCTACACCGTAGGGAGCAGCAGCCTCGCTTCGGGGACGTTCTCCCACACCTTCACCACTGCGGGAACCTACACGGTAACCGTGCGGGTGACGGACGGAGCGAACGGGGCAGGGTCGACGGGTTCCTGGCCGAACCCGGTCTACAATAACGGCCTCAACGTCTACATCGACGACGTGGTATTCACCCACGCCATCGCCGGTGCGGCCCTGCTGGGCAACGTGATCACCGACCATGCCGGTTCCGACATCGCCGACGCACTCGTCAACACGACGGCGACGGTAACGGAAGTGAACGGGCAGGCCATCAGCGGTGGCACCGACATCGCTGGCGACTACGGCACGTTGCACATCAACCCGGACGGCTCGTACGAGTACCACGCCAATGCGGGCGTGGCGGCCGGGAACGATGATGCCTTCGTGTACAAGTTGTCCAGTGCGGACGACAGCGACTACGCAACCCTCAACATCCACATCGGCAGCGGTGACACGCACGTGCAGGCCAGCGCGGAAAGCTGGACCGGCAGTGGCAACACCAACGACTTCCACTTGGGCGGCACCGGCGGTGACACCCTGAACGGTGGCAACGGCGACGACGTCATCTTCGGCAACTACGGCAACGACATCATCCACGGCAACGCCGGGAACGACACCCTGCACGGCAATGCCGGTAACGACTTCCTGTACGGCGACGCGGGCAACGACATCCTCGTCGGCGGGCAGGGCAGCGATACCCTGACCGGCGGCGCGAATGCCGACACCTTCGTGTGGAACGCGGAAGACTTCACCTCGGGCGCCACGGACGTGGTAACCGACTTCAAGCCGGGTGCTTCCGGCGAGAACGACGTGCTCCGCTTCGCCGACGTGCTGCTTGACCATGACGGGGACAGCGCCAACGGCATCAGCACCAGCCTGATCGCCAGTGGTGACCTGACGCAGGTGGGCAGCTCCAACGATGTGCAGCTTACCCTGCACCACGGTGGTGAGACGCAGTTCGTGACCTTGCAGGGTGCGCTGGAACACAACTCGCTGGCCGAGATCGAACAGCACATCCTGAACAACAAGATCATCACTGAAAACAGCTAACCGGCGCGCCGCCCCCGGCGGCACACCCTGAACACACGGACGCCCCGGCCTTGGCCGGGGCGTCTTGCGTTTGCGGGGCGGGATTGGCGCGGGTGGCCCCCAGCACACGAACTGTCACAGGTAGTGTCCAGGGTAGTGTCCAGAATTTTGCGCACTTTCAGTCGCCGCTCAGTTGGCGTGATGTTGGCTCTTCTTTTCACTCCTGCAACAGGCGCATGTTGAGATAACATCAAGAATTTTATGCACTTTCCGCCACCGTACCAGAAAAGGCTGCCGCCGTGTTCAGGCAGGCGGGGCGGCTGCGTTCTGGCCGGGGCGCAGCGCCAACGTCTGCAAGCCAGCCTCCCATGCCGCGCGCATGGCGCGCCCCACATGGCGGAACGCCGGTTCGTCCCGTATCCAGGCGTTCAGGTCTTCCATGGTCCGGGAAACCCCGTGTTCCACATCTTCCAGGCAATGGCCCGCCTCCCGCGCATTCAGCCCGCACGCCGTGCGCCCGAACTCCATAAGGACCTTTCGGTCCGGCCAGCGCTTGGTGCCCTGCATGGTCAGCGCCATGACGTCCTGCGGGAGATACGGCGTGGTGGTGACAAGGTCGAAGGCCGGGGCCATGGTTCCCTGGCGGGTGGCTGGCGAATCATAGACGATGCCAAAGTTCTTCAGGTGCGCATCGCCGTTCCGAATCACCACCGAAAGCGCCACCGTCCTGAAGAACTGCGCAAGGGCCGCCGGGCGGGCGTTTGCCACCACGAAGGTGCGGAGCGCCCTGGCCGCCTGTTCGTACGAGCCCGTGTACTTTTGCCTGGCCGACTTGTTGAGCAGGACGCAGCAGTCCTCGAACCCCATGAAACTGCCGTCGGGGTTACGGTCGAACCTGCTGACCACAAGGAAGCGGCGGTCATCGGACATCTCGGTGCGGGCTACCGGCAGACCGGCACGGGCCGCCGCCAGCATGCACAGGGTCTCGTTGAGCGCGAGTTCCGGGAACTCTCCAGCCTGCCAGGTCTTCACGATGTGGGTAGGCATCCGCACGGTAAGCCGGGCCGGTTCGGCCTCTGCGTGGTTCGCCTCCGTCGCACGGACCATGACCTTTGGCTGCGCGCCGGAAAGGCCGGAATGCAGGGCGTACATGCGCATCAGGTCTTCGAAGAGATGCTCCGTGCCCTTGGCGCGCAGGATGTCGCCAAGACTGACGGCGGGTATGTCGCCCCCCCCATCCGGTTGACCCTGTTGACCCGGTTGATCTGGCTGTTCCGCAAGCGGCTCGCCCGGCGCGGTGTAGCGCAGGCGACCGATCTGGGAATGCCCGGTGAGCCGCAGCAGTTCCAGGTCGTCATACCGGGGCAGGGTTTTTGCGACCACGGTATCGAACCACAGGCGCAGCGCACCCTCGGGCAGGTTCTGCTCGAAGATGGGGTGCAGCACATGGTGCAGCCAGCTTTCCGGGCGGGGTGGCATCATGACCGATACGGCTGTGCCGGGCTGGGTTCCTGGCCGGTAGGTGAAGGAGCATTCCCACTGGCCATGTCGGTTCAGTAAGCCGCTCGGGGTGTCTCCGGCCCAGACGTCAAGCATGGTCGTCCTCCATGGTTTCGCCAAGGACCGGCAGGTGCCCGGCAGGGCGGACATGCAGTTCGAAATCCATGGCCTCCAGGACGCGGATCAGTTTCCTGAACCCGAGGTCGTGGATGGTTCCCTTTTCGAGCCGGATCAGGGTTTCGCGGGACAAACCCGCAACCTGCGCGAGGGCAGCCTGGGTGACTCGCCGCTCCTTCCGGGCGTTCCTGATGGCCATGCCGATCTCGAAAGCGTCCATGTGCACTCCAATAAGAAGTGATGTATTTTTCACTTAAATAGATTTTTATGCCAAAAAGTCAAGCATTGATCACTTTTTGATGGCGCGCGTAAGGCGCTCCCCGCTGCACGCGGGCCTGGTGCACGCCCGTCAGGAGTTCGGCGCGTTGCGTCCCCCCCAGCAGGGGCGGGATGCCAGGTTCGCCATCGGTCTGCGTGTGGCCTCCGCCGCTCGTGGCGATCTCCTCCCTGCTCCCGCCCTTGCCCATGCCACGCAAAAAGGGGCCGGTCCTGCGGACCAGCCCCTTCGGGTATGCCGTTCTCTGCGGGAGCGGCTATTGCTCGGTAGGCTTGCGCAGGGCGTCGCGGTCGATGCCCAGGCTGTCCAGCAGCTTGCCGCCAAGGGCCAGCAGGCGGTACTGGGCGCCGGCATCGTTCATGCGCGAGGTCACTTCCTGAATGGACGAGCTGTACAGTTCGTTTTCGGCGTCCAGCACGTCCAGCAGGCTGCGCTGGCCCACCAGGAACTGCTGCATGTACGCGTCACGGGTCTGCACGTTGTAGTCGATGGCAGACAGGAAGAAGCGCTGCTGTTCGCGGGCGGACAGCATCTGGGTCCAGGTGGCGCGGGTTTCGCGGCCCAGTTCGTCGATCTGGTTTTGCAGTTCCTGACGGCTCTGGCGCGAACGGGCGGAGGCACCCTTCACCGCGGCCACGTCGGCGCCGCCGTTGAACAGGTTCCAGCTCATGCGCAGCATGGCGGCGGTGCCCCATTCATGGTCACGGCTGCTTTCCACCTGGTCCTTGTAGGTGGGGCCCACTTCCGCGTAGATCACGGGGTGGTAGCCGGACTTGGCAAGGTCGATTTCCGCTTCAGAGGTGCGCACGTCGGAAATCAACGCCTGCACCTTGGGGTTGCTGGACTGGCTGTCGGCCAGTGCTGCATCGGCGCTGGGCGGGGTGGTCAGGGGGGCTTCCGCCGGACCCATGGTTTCGGGCACCATCTTGCCGGTCAGGCGCAGGTAGGCGGCTTCTGCCACCTGCAAGGCGGCGCGTGCTTCGGTAAGGGTGGACTGCGAACGGGCCAAACGGCCCTGGGTCTGGGTGACGTCGGAAACGCTGGCCGCGCCCATGCGCGAACGTTCCTGCTGCGAACCCAGGATGGATTCGTGCTGCTGCACGTTGATCTCGGACAGGCGGACGATTTCACGCTGGCGCAGCACTTCGATGTGCGCGAGCACGGCGTCCAGCCCAAGGGCTTCGGCATTGTCGATGAGGCGGCTATCCACCGACCCCAGCTTGTTCTTGTTGATGTCCACACGGCTGGCGGTGGCAAGGCCGTCCCAGATGGTCTGGCTGAGGGTCAGCGACCCTTCGCTGCGGTCGTACCAGTCGTTTTCATTGTTGGTGGCTCGGGTGGAGCGGTCGTTGTACTGCTCCACGCCTACGCCGCCGCGCACGTCAAGGCGCGGAAACCAGCCGGCACGCGCGCGGTCAACGTCGTGTTCGGCGGCCTGGCGGTTTTCCTGGAAGGCCTTGAGGCGGGGATGCGTTTCAAGGGTGTTGACGACTGAGTCTTTCAGCGTCACTTCCTGTGCCTGCGCCGGCCCCCCGATCGCAAGCCCCAGCACGGCGGCCAGCGCGCAGAACGCGAGCCAGCGCCGTTTTTGCGATTTCCTTTCCTTCATGACAGTCCTCCTCTTTGGCCCCCCACCGTACAGGCGGATCGGAGAGCGCGTATTGATTCCGAAAACATGGCGCGGGGCAAGCCCACACTTTCTACTTTTACTGCGATACTACAGGCAACACTACATTGTTTTTGCCGCCATGCGCAATAGGGTTAGTTACAAGGCCTGAAGGTTTTTTGGGGAATTTTGCCGTTTCGCCGGGGCGGATCATGCCCGGTCCGTACCTGATCTACTGGGCCTGGGCTGCGCGATCCGGGTGCCGTCAAAAGCGCCAGGACGCGAAAATTCCATGCCGCACGACGTCCAGAAACATCTGACGCCATGCGGAACGCACGTGCAGGAAGGTGTGGCGATTTTTCATGCTCTTCATAAGGTGCGCGAGGGCAATGAGGCAGGTATTTTCGCGATGTTTCCGCAGTACAAGGCAATTCATGGGAAAGATGCAAAAATAATGGATGCCTGCCATATAGGGTCGTAACGTAGAATCGTCACGGGTTCCCCCCACTCGTGGCAGGCTCCGTATTGCCCCCTTTCCGGTTGCCCGCTCCGCGCCGGAAAGGGGGCTTGTCATGGGGGGTGGGGGGCGAAGAAATACGCAAAGCCGCGCCGTGCCCGGATGACGGGTGCGGCGCGGCTGGTGTGTCCGGCAGGCAGGATGGCGGGGGGCGCGGTGCAGCCCTGGCTCGCGGTCGTCTGATCGGCGAGCCGATGCGCGGTCAGTCGGCTTTGCCGAGGTCGTGTTTCTTGAGCAGTTCGTAGAAGTGCCCGCGCGAGATGTCGGCCAGCCGCGCCGCCTCGCGGATGTCGCCGCCACAGTGGGCCAGCATGCGGGCCACGTAGGCGCGTTCCGCGTCGGCCTTGTGGGCGCGCAGGGTGGGCGGGGCGGCGTTCGGTGCGAATCCCGGCGGGACGGCATCCGCCTGCCCGGTCATGCCCGGCGAGCCGTTCTGCTCTGCCCCGCCCGGGGGCACGGCCAGTCCAGCCGACCTCACCGGGGCCGTCAACCTTTCCGGACTCACGGGGCCCGCCGGGCCCGCCGCGACCAGCGCGTGGCCGTCCATCCTGTCGCGGGCCACCCTTACCCGGATTTCGGTGGGCAACTGCCGCGCGTACAGGGTTGTTTCGTCGCGCGCGGCGGCGCAGGCGCGTTCCACGGCGTGCACCAGTTCGCGCACGTTGCCGGGCCACGGGTAGCTGGCCACGGTTTCCAGAAAATCATCGGCCGGAAACTTCGGGGGCAGGTCGTGCCGCTGGCAGAACCTGTCCACGGCCCAGGCACACAACTCGGGCACGTCTTCCGTGCGTTCCCGCAGCGGGGGCAGGGTGATGGTCAGGCCGCGCAGCCGGTACAGCAGATCGCTGCGGAACATGTCCAGCCGCACCATTTCGTGCAGGTCCTTGTTGGTGGCCGCCACCAGGCGAAAGTCGCTCTCCACTTCCTTGCTGGCGCCCACCGGGCGAAAGCGCCGCAATTCCAGCGCCCGCAGAAAGGCCCCCTGGATGGCCAGGGGCAGGTCGCCGATTTCGTCCAGAAACAGCGTACCCCCGTGGGCCAGGCGCAGCAGCCCGTCGCGGCTGCGGTCCGCGCCGGTGAAGGCCCCGCGCACGTGGCCGAAAAGCTGGCTTTCCACCAGGTTTTCGGTCAGCGAGGCACAGTCCAGAGTGACGAACGGACCCGCCGCCCGCGCGCTGTTGCGGTGCACGGCGCGGGCGAACAGTTCCTTGCCGGTGCCGGTTTCGCCCAGCACCAGCACGTTGACCGAGCTGGCCGCCGCCTCGGCCATCAGTTCCAGCGCGGCGTCGAGGGCCGGGGCGTTGCCCACGATGCCCTCGCGTGACAGCGGAACGGGGGCGGGCGCGACGGACGGCACGGCAGTGACTGGCGAACCCGGAGCATTGTCGGCCTGCGATATGCCGGATACGGCGCCGTTGCCTCCGCCGCCCGTCCGCCGCGCCCTGCCGCTGCGGTAGGCCAGCACGCGGGACAGCGAAAGGGTGATGTCCTGCACGCGCAGGGGCTTTTGCAGGTATTCCCACACCCCGTGGCGCAGGGCGGTTTCCGCGCCGTCCGCATCGCCGAAGCCGGTGACCACGATGATTTCCGGGGCGCATGGCAGGCGGCCGAAGGTGGTCACGTGGGCCAGACCGTTGCCGTCGGGCAGCAGCACGTCCAGATAGACCACGTCGGGCTCCCCGGTGGCGGCCAGGCGCAGCCCCTCGTCCAGGGTGGCGGCGGTGAGGGCCTCGTGTCCCATGCCCACGGCCACCTCGCCCAGCATGGTGCGGACCATGGCTTCGTCGTCCACCACGAGTATGCGGGCCATCAGCGATGCGTCTCCTTTGCCGGGACGGTACCCGGCGTTGCGGTAGCGGTTGCGCCGCTTGCGTCCCCTGAACCCGTGGTGTCCCTTGTGCCCCTTGTGCCCCTTGTGCCCCTTGCGCTCATGATATCGGACGCGCCATCCGGGCTGGTGACGGCGCGCACGCGGGCCACGCCTGCCTCCAGCAGCGGCAGCAGCCGGTTCAACAGATCGGGCAAATCGGGCATATCGACTTGCGGGGCGCCGGGCGCAGTGGCGGGTCGGGCCGCCGCCTGTTCCATGGCCTCGCACAGCCCATGCAGGGCCGCAAGGCGCAGCATGCCCGCCGAGTTGCGCAGGGCGTGCGCCTCGCGCAGGGCGTCATGGCGTCGGCCCTCGCGCACGGCGGCGGTCAGCGCGTCGCGCCGGGCGTCCACCTCGTCCAGAAAGGCCCGGCACAGTTTGACGAACAGGGGGCGGTTGCCGCCCAGGGCTTCCAGCGCGGCGGCCTCGTCCATGACGTCGGGCGTGGCGGGCGCGACAACTGGGCCGTGAGCGTCGGGCGCGTGGGAAGAGCCGGAAGGAGCGGCAAGGCCGAACGTGGTGGGCACGTCGCCCGTGCCCTGTCCGGCATGCGCGCGGGATGCGGGGGCGTCAGCCTCGGCGGGGCCTGTCCCGGCGCGGGAAGCAGCCGGGCCGTCCCCGTCGCGCCAGTGGTGCATGCCATCGGCGTAGCCGTCGGTACCGGGGCATTCCAGGGGGGTACCCCCGGCGGCGGCATCGGCCACGGCAGCCAGCAGCATGGCGGCGGTCAGCGGTTTGCACACGCAGCCGGTCATGCCCGCGTCGAGCAGGGCGGCGCTTTCTCGGCCCACGGCAGATGCAGTGACGGCCAGCACCGGCATGTCCGGCGCAACCCCCGGCACCTGCCCGGCGCGCAGGCGGCGCACCACCTCGGTGCCGTCGCAGCCGGGCATGCGCACGTCCAGCAGGGCCAGATCGGGCCGCAGTTCCTCCAGCAGGCGCAGGGCCTCCATACCGTCCGTGGCCACCGCCACCCGGTGCCCGGCACCGCGCAGCACGTCCTGCATGAACAGTCGGTTCACCGGGTTGTCGTCGGCCACCAGCAGCCGCAACGGGACGGCGGTGCCGCTGGCCGGTCCGGCTGCCGGTATGTGGTCGGGCTTTTTCGTCATCGGCGGGGCCGGGCAGGCGTGCCGTTCTTCGGGGGGGGCCACCCACGCGGCCAGCCCCATGTCTTGCGCGGCGGTGCCTTCAGCGGGAGCGGCACCTGTCGCGTCACCATCCGCGCCACCGCCGGGGGGCGGCCCCGCCACGGTGAACCGGGCGGTGAACCAGAATTCGCTGCCCGCGCCCGGCGTGCTGGATACGCCGATGTCGCCGTCCAGCATGCGGGCGATTTCGCGCGAGATGGCCAGGCCAAGGCCGGTGCCGCCAAGGCACAGCGAAGTGGCCGCCTCGCCCTGCACGAAACTTTCGAAAATCGATTCCTGCTGCTCCGCCGGAATGCCCACGCCCGTATCCACCACGGCAAAGCGCAGCAGCACGTCGCCTGGGCCGGTTCCGGCCTCCGGTCGCATCACGGGTCCTGCCGCTGCCGGGGTGGGTTGCGGCACCAGGTTCACCACCACGGCGATGCCCCCCTGACGGGTGAACTTTACCGCATTGCCGATGAGGTTGCCGAGGGCCTGACGCAGCCGGAAGTCGTCACCCACCAGCGCCTCGGGCACGTTATCCGCCACGTGCAGCGTCAACGAAAGCCCCTTGCGTTCACCCGCGAAGCGGAACAGTCCCAGGCACGCCTCCAGCGAGGGGCGCAGCCGGAAGGTGCGCGGCGCAAGGCGCATCCGGCCCGATTCCAGACACGAAAAGTCCGTGATGTCGTTGACGATTTCCAGAAGATTCGCGGCGGCGCAACGCAACTGGCCCAGATATTCGTTGTAGCGGGCCTCGTGTTCCGCCTGGGGCGCATCATCATAATAGATGGATGCTGCGGCAGGGGAGACAGCGGCGGCTGCGGCGCCGGACGGGGTGTCCGGGGCATCTGGCCCGCCTGGCCCACGTGGCCTGTCCGGCTGCCAGGGCGGTTCCGCCCGCATCTGCCGCCCCGGTCGGAAGCCGGACAGCAGTTCCGCCATGCCGATGATGCCGGTGAGCGGGGTGCGCATGTCGTGGCTCATGTTGGCCAGAAAGGCGCTTTTCATGCGGTTGGCCGCCTCGGCCAGGGCCTTCTTGCGGCTGACCTGCAACGACGCCCCGCCAATGCCCAGCAACCCCACCACGCCGATGATGGCGTAAGCCAGCCCCATCTGGTCCAGGCGCTGGTGTTCCAGCGCCAGCAGCGGCGCCGCCGCAATGGACACGCTGATGCCGCCGCGCAGGCCGCCCACGGTGTCGTCGGCGGTGCGGTGGCAGCCCAGGCACGACTGGTCGGCCATCAGCGGGGCCATGTAGCGGAAGCTGGGGCCGTGCCGGGTGTCGCCGCTGTTGGCGGTTTTTTCCGTGGCGTGGGGGTGTTCGTCGGTAGGGGGCAGGGCCAGGGTGAAGGTTTCCCGCGCGCCCTTGCTGAAGGCCAGCAGCGACTCGTTTTCCCACGGGTCGGCCTCGTTTTCCTGCCGTAGGGGATGCAGGCCGGTGATGCGAAAGCTGACGCCCTGGCTGGTGGTGAGAAATTCCGAGATCTGGCGGGTCATGTAGGCCGGGTTCATGCGGGTGAGCATGGTGCCGTCGGCTGCCAGCAGGGTGCGTTGGTCGGGCGGCAGCCAGGGGTTGGGCCGCCCCAACTCGCTGGTCCGCACGAATACCCCGCCGTGGGCCGCGTTCCAGGCCCTTGTGGACACGATCTGCGAAAAGAACGCCCGGGCCTGCAACAGCGCCAGCTCGCGGACGTGGGCTGCCTCGTTGCGGGCGTTCCACTGGTACAGGGCCAGCAGCAGCACCCCCCACAGGGCCACCAGCACGGCGGGGACGATGAAGGTCTGGATGTTCCAGCGCAGGGCCGGGCGCCTGCGGCGCAGCCGGAAGCGCAGGCCTCTTGCCGCGCGGCCCGTGGCGGCACCGGGCGTTTCGTTGACCGGTGGTGCCGGGCGCGCCGAAGGCTGGTGCTGTGTCTGGTGTTGCGTCATGGGGTGTCCCCCTGTGCGGAGTCAGGAAATTCCGAAAAGGCTGACTCTGTCAGATTTTTCTGTCTATTTGTCATGTAAACATGACAAGCGCAAGGCATGTCTCGCCCTACGCACGTTGTGTTCCCAAATCCAACACACTGAAATTATTTTTGAAGGAAAGGATGTGCCGGATTTCACGCAACGGCACGGGTCTTGAAGACTGTACGTCACCAAGTGCCGTGCGCACCCGTCGGGCTGAACGGGCGCGGGCACGGATGCACCCGGAGGCGCGACCCTCCGCCGCACGCGGGCGGGGCGGGCGCCCTCCACAGCAAGGAGGCGGAAATGTCAGAGGAAGCACCTCGCAACGGACGTACGGGGCTGCGGCTCATCGTCGTCGGGGCGGCCCTTGGGGTCGTGCTGGCGGCGGGGGCGGGCTTCGGCATGAAGGTCACGGACCGGCGTCCGTTCTGCGCGAGCTGTCACATCATGCAGGAGGCGGCGTTGACGCACAAGGCGTCCACCCACGCCAACCTGGCCTGCAACGAGTGCCACGCTCCGCACAACCTGGCCGCCAAGCTGCCCTTCAAGGCGGTGGCGGGGGCCAAGGACGCGTACATGAACACGCTGGGCAGGCCGGACGACGTGATCCATTCGGGCCAGTCCACCAAGGACGTGGTCAACGCCAACTGCAAGGCATGCCACACCATGACCAACACGCAGGTGGCCAGCATGGATTCCAAACCCTATTGCGTGGACTGCCACCGCAATGTCCAGCACATGCGCATGACGCCGATCAGCACAAGGAAGGTCGCCGATGGATAACCTGATGAAAGACACGCTGTCGCTTCGCACGGTGCGCGGCATGGCCCGCAGGGGGGGCCTGCTGCTGGCCGTTGCGCTCGTCCCCTTCATGCTCGCGGGCTGTTCCGACGTTGCGGAGCTGAAGGCCCCGGTGTTCAAGACAAAGATCGCGGCGGATGAAACCCGCAGCAGCGCCTTCAAGGCGGAATTTCCCCAGCAGTCCGCCAGCTACCAGCGCAACGACGAAAGCACCGTGATGACCGAATTCAACGGCTCGGTGCCGTTCAACAAGAACGACAACGTCAGCCCGCTGCCCGAAGGCTACAAGCACGCCCAGCCGTACCTGAAGAACCTGTGGCTGGGCTACCCCTTCAGCTACGAGTACCGCAACGCGCGCGGCCACACCAAGGCGCTGGAAGACTTCCTGCACATCGACCGCATCAACACCTATGCGGAAAAGGGCGGCCTGCCCGCCACCTGCTGGAACTGCAAGACCCCCAAGATGATGGGCTGGGTGAAGCAGTACGGCGACGACTTCTGGGCCAAGGACGTCAACGAGTTCCGCGACAAGATCGACATGAAGGACGAGACCATCGGCTGCGCCAACTGCCACGACCCGCAGACCATGGAGCTGCGCCTGTACAGCGAACCCCTGAAGGACCAGTTGAAGGCGCAAGGCAAGGACTGGGACAAGCTGTCGCGCAACGACAAGCGTTCGCTGGTCTGCGGCCAGTGCCACGTGGAATACTACTTCCAGGACAAGGAAAAGGGCGTCGCCAAGAAGCCCGTGTTCCCGTGGGCCGACGGGTATGATCCCAAGGACATGTACGCCTACTACAAGACGGCGGGCAATTCGCAGGCCAAGGGCTTTGAGGGCAACTTCGTGGACTGGACGCACCCCGTGTCCAAGACGCCCATGATCAAGGCCCAGCATCCCGAATACGAAATGTGGCAGAACGGCGTGCATGGCGCGGCGGGCGTGTCCTGCGCCGATTGCCACATGGGCTACACCCGCACCGACGACAAGAAGAAGATATCCGGCCACTGGTGGACATCGCCCCTGAAGGACCCGGACATGCGCGCCTGCCGCCAGTGCCATTCGGACAAGAGCCCCGACTACCTGCGCTCGCGCGTGCTGTTCAGCCAGCAGAAGACCTACGACCAGTTGCTGAAGGCCCAGGACCTGTCGGTGAAGGCGCACGAGGCCGTGCGTCTGGCCTCGGAATTCCAGGGCGCCAAGCCCGCCAACCATGACGAACTGATGATTCAGGCGCGTGAAATGGTGCGCAAGGGCCAGTTCTTCTGGGATTACGTGTCCGCCGAGAACAGCGTGGGCTTCCACAACCCGGCCAAGGCGCTGGATACGCTGGCCTCTTCGCAGCAGTACAGCCAGCAGGCCGTGGACCTGGCCAGCGAGGCCACCGGCTTCGCCATCTCCAAGGATCTGGCGGGCGACATCCACAAGATCGTGCCGCCCATCCTGAAGCACACCCGCAAGTTGCAGCAGGATCCCGAACACATGAAGACGCATGTCTGGTTCAAGTACATCCCTGTCCTGCCCAAGGCGGACAAGGTGTGGGACGGCCAGAAGAAGCTGGTTTCCACCGCCCAGTAGGGCGGCGCGAAAGGAAGGGAGGCGGGGGCCGGGTGGTCCCCGCCGGACTTGAGACACGTGGATATGGTGGCATGTTGGCCAGGCAGGATGCAGCCATGCAGGATGCAGACAGGATGCAGGCCCGGGCGACATGTGTACCTACGACATGACGTGCCGCGCGGGCGGCATGCGGCGCGCGCCGGATCGATTTCCCACGGCGCGCGCCGCCGGACCGGACAGGCCCCCCCGGATATTCCGGGCAGGCCGGTTCCTTTCCGGGGGCCGCAGCCCGAATCGTCGCCCGCGCGGCGCATTGCAGACATGGTTTCGTCTTGGATCTCCTTCACAGGGACACGACAGACAGAAGGGCGCCCATCGGGGGCGCCCTTCGTCGTTGTGCGTGGGGGGGGAGGGGGATGCCTGTAGCGGCGGGAAGGGTAGATAGGTCCGGGCAGGTCCGGGCAGGACCGGGCAGGTTCGTGCACGCAGGGCAAGCTTGGGCAGGACTGGGCCGGGCAGGGCAGGCGGGCTGTCCACTGGCAGTGGAATTGCCGATACAGGCGACTTGCCGTGCAAACCGTGCCGCGCTACAGGCTACGCGATACGGCAGCGGCACCGCGCGGAGCGGTCCTGCCCCGCAGGGATGCAGCCCGGCGTCCCGCCTTTTTCCCCTTTTTTGCCGCAGGAGCGCGCCGTCATGTCCATCTCGTGGAATTTCCTCATCGTGTACACGCTGACGGTGCTGGTGGCCACCATCACCCCCGGTCCCAGCATGCTGCTGGCCCTGACGCACGGGGTGCGCTACGGCGTGCGGCGGGCCCTGGCGTCCGCCATGGGCAACACCGTGGCTTCAGTGTTGCAGGCGCTGGTGGCCGTGGCCGGTCTGGGCGTGGTGCTGGCCGCGTCGGAAGACCTGTTCCGGGTGGTGCGCTACGCGGGCGCGGCCTATCTGGTGTATGTGGGCGTGTGCATGCTGCGCGCCCCGGCGGTGCCCCTGAACGTGGCGGCACCTGCGGTGACCGATACCATCGGGACCACCGGGGCCGAAGGGGTGGAGGGTAACGCGGGCAAGGGCGCATCCGGCATGGCCAGCGCTGCCGGAACATCCGAAACTCCCGGCGGACCCGGCGCGCGCAAGCTGTTCGCGCAGGCGTTTTTCGTGGCGGCGGGCAATCCCAAAGCCATCGTGTTCTTTACCGCGCTGTTCCCGCAATTCCTGGCCCCCGGCGACACCCTGGCCCGCAGCGCCCTGCTGGTGGCGGACCTGGCCGTCATCGCCTTTCTGGGCATGATGCTCTACGCCGTGGCCGGGTCGCGCATCGCCGCGCTGCTGGCCACCACCCGCGCCGCGCGCTGGTACAACCGCACCGTGGGCGTGGCCTTCATCGGCAGCGGGGCGGGGCTGGCCCTGTCCGAGCGGTAGCGCCGTTCGCCTCCCCTTTGCCGCCGTGTCCGCCCCCTTTCCCGATTTGCGGGGACGGGGGCGGTCTCGCGCAGGTGCCCCTGTTTCCCGTGGGGTACTCGCTTCCCGAATTGTGCCTTCTTGCCGAAAACACCGTACATGGCAAAAGGGCCCCATGGGCACAACGCCCAAGGAGGCCCGCATGGAACTGATTACCCTCGATACGGATGTCTGCACGGGCGACGGCCACTGCATGGCCGCGTGCCCCAAGGGGCTGCTGCAACCCGACGGCAACGGCCATCCCGTGCCCGTGCCCGACGCAGCGGAGCACTGCATCGACTGTGGCCACTGCGTGGCCGTGTGTCCCACCAGTGCCCTGCACCACGCCCGCCTGCCGCTGGCGTCTTTCCTGCCGGTGCAGCCGGGCCAGGCCAACGCCACGGCCATGGATGCGCTGATCCGCAACCGGCGCTCCATCCGCCGCTTTTCGCCGCGCCCGCTGCCGGATGCTACCCTGCATGAACTGATGGATGTGGTGCGCCACGCGCCCACCGCCCGCAACAGCCGCCTGTTGCGCTGGCACGTGATCCGCTCTGCCGCCGCGTCGCGGGCGCTGGCCGGGGTGATTTCCGAATGGCTGAGCGCATCGGGCTACTACCCGGATGCGTTGGCCGCGTTTGCCGCTGGCGGCGACAAGGTGCTGCGCGGCGCGCCGCATCTGGCGTACTGTACCGCCCCGAAAAGCTACGCCTTCGGCGCGTGCGACGGCGGCATCGCCGCCACCACGCTGGATTTCGCGGCCACGGCGCGGGGCATCGGCACCTGCTGGGCCGGTCTGGTGATGTGGGCAGCCCGCAACCACGAACCCACCCGCGCCGCGCTGGGCCTTGCCGACGACCTGGACGTGGTGGGCGCCATGATGCTGGGCATGCCCGCCATGAAGTACCACCGGGTGCCCCCGCGCGACGTGCCCGAGGTGGTCTGGGTGGACTGAGGGGGAAGGGGCGCTTCCCCGCGCGCCATGGGGCTGGGCCGATTGTGGCGGAGGGGGGCGCGGTTGCCCCTCGCGTGCAACCGGTGGGGGTACCGTGCCGTGTGCTGCCTGTGGCGTCCTGTATGTCCGGCAGCAATGTGTCGAACGTGTCGGAAAGTGATGAACAACGGGCTGCGTCGTGGTGACGCGGCCCGTTGTGTTTTCTGATGTCCATGTCCGCAGGGGAGAGCGATGCGACAGCTTCACATGGATGTGGTTGCCCCATGCAGGCGGACAGGCGCATGTCGGGCTTCCGGCATTGGACGGCCTGAGGGGGAAAGCGGGTCGGGGGCGTTGCGCCACGGAAAACGGTCATGGCGGAACTCCGTTCGGATGGCCTTGTGATCCCCTGCCAACCCCATTGCGGGTGAAATTTCGGGATATGGGCATGCTATCGGCGGTGCCGACCACGCATGCCGACATAACTCAGGAGAGTGCCATGCCCTCGTATTCCCGCACCAGCAGGCAGCAGGCTTTGCGCCCCCGTATCGCCCGTCCCGCCATGTCCACGGAAGCATTTCTGCGTGACATCGTGTTTGCCAAACAGCCCAAGGATGGGCGCTCGGAACTCCGTGCAGGTGCTCCGGATGTCGCTGCCGATATTTCTGGACGGATGTCACTGCCCGACACAGCGGTGTCGGGGGAGACGCTGGCTGAGCCAGCCGCCAGCTCGGGGTTCTCCTGTTGTTGCGATTTTGGCCCCGACGGCAAGTTGCGCACCAAGTTGGAGACCTGCGGCGGCCATGTCATTGAATACGGCTACACCTTTGATGAGCGCGGCCATCTGTCCGAAGTGCGCCGCAACGGTACACTGGCGGAGGAATACACCTGCAATGCGGCGGGCCAGCGCATCATGGCGCGGACGGCCACCGGACCGGGAATGTCGAGGGATGCGCGGCGCGGCCTGGAGCCGGAACGAAGCTTTGCCTACGACAGGGAGGGGCGGATGGTCCATGCGGGACGTGCGCGATACGGCTACGCTCCCGATGGTACCCTGCGCTGCCGGGAGGAGGGGCGGGAACGTGCGTATTTCCAGTACGGCAACGGCAGTGTCCGGGAGGTAGTGGTGCGTGACGGGGCGCGGCGGAATGCCCACCGCATTCTCGTCGCCCCGGTGACGCTGGATTCCGTGCTGCTGCCCTCTGGCGATACCGTCCGGTATCGTTACAACGATGTTGGCATGCCGTTTCTGGTGTTGCGCAACGATGCGCCCAGCGAGGAATACCAGTGGCATGACCCGTTGCGCCTGGCGCGGTTCCGCGACCACCGAACCGGCACGGAGTACGTGTTTCATTACGAGGCGGGCGAAGGCAAGCCGGAAGCAAGGGCTGGCATGCGCCGCGTGCCGCACTCCGTCACCGTGCGTGGCCCGGCCTTGGACAATCTGGGCGGCGGCATGCTGGCCCCGTCCCTCTTTCGTACCGATGCGGAGAACAGGGCGGCCCATGCGCGTAGCGTCACCTTTCGCATCGGCTGCGACCAGGTGGGCACGGTAAAGGCGCTCATCGATCCCGACGGCACGGTAGTCAAGCGGCTGGAGTGCGACAGCTTCGGACTGCCGCTGCTGGACACCTGCCCGCATTTCTTCTTTCCGCTGGGCTTCGCGGGCGGCCTTGTGGACCGACACACCGGCCTTGTACGCTTCGGCTTCCGCGATTACGATCCGCGCACGGGGCGGTTTACGGCGCCGGATCCCTTGGGCGACACGGGTGGCGACCATGACCCGTACGACTACTGCGTGGACGATCCGGTCAGCGCGTATGACCCGACGGGACTCATTTTGCAGGGCCTTGCCGCGCGTGGCTGGGATGAGTCGAAACACCCGCGCGCTACGGACGGCAGGTTCACGTTTGCCCATGGCGGCGCGGCGGGAAGTGCCGGGGGCGAAGCCGATACCGTATTGCCCGGAGCCGGAAGGAACGGAATTGCTCCGCTTGGGCTGGGGCGCGGTGGGGAGATGGTTCCTCTTGGGGATTTGCTGCGGCCCCGTGGTCGGGAAGGGGGGCAAACGGGAAATCGCACACGATCCGACCTGGATGTGCTGGATATCACTTCCGGACGCCGTGTACTATTGGAGGATGCCTTGCCGAGGGATTCCTCCCGGAACGTGGACGCCGATAAGGAGACCCCCTCGAAGGCGACCAGGGTTCTGCTGCTTGCCGCGGCGGACACCACCGCAGGTGATGGGGACAATGCCCCGACAGGGCCGAAGTCCGATGCGGCAAAATCCGACGCAACGAAGCAGAAGCTGCCGCCGTGGGACAAGGAACGGGCTTTGGATCATTTGCGCGAGAATGCGCATGAAGGGAGCACTAGGAACTGTGGTGTATATGTGCGCCAGGCAATTGAGGCCGGAGGCATTAAGATTGAGCGCCTTCGGGATGCTGAGCAGGGCGCCAAGGATTACGGTCCAAATCTTGAGCGTGCGGGGTTCATAAAGCTGCCGGATGGTGCAGCGCCGCAGGCAGGCGATGTGGTTGTGATACAATCGCCAGGAGATAGAAATCCCAAGGGGCACATGGCGATGTTTGACGGGAAGGATTGGATATCCGATTATAACCAGAAGGGTGAGTTTTATCCTGGCGGCGCCTATAGTGCGAAGAAACCGCCGTATGTGATGTATCGGAGGCCTGAATGAGGGTGCGAAAGAGTACGCTGCGCATTGTCTTTCTGATATCAATGCTGATGCTTCGTGCGGTCGATGGCTACTGCGCGGAGCGGTCACCCGAGCAATTCGTGCGTGATTTCTATCAGTGGTACTTTGAAAAGGATGTAGGTGATAATGTTCCGCTGAACAGCGATGAGATTTATGAATATCTATTCAAGCCCCTTGTGAAGGACATTCGAGAAGACAGGACAGGGGTCAGCTACTTCAAGAAGGTAGGCATGGAGTCCGCAGAGTGGCGTACTGTCGCGCCCGTCGTCAAGGCGTCCATTGATCTTGGAGATGGTATTTATCTTGTGCCGGTTGCTCTTGTCTTGAAGTCCAGGATGATAGATGTTGTTGTTGTCGTGAAGAAAAAAGAGGAAGGCATGCGCATAACTGCAATATTTGATACCTATCCATTGTTGTGGTAGCTTGTGGTGCCAATTTATGTGTAATTCATTTTGTGTAAATTTTACATGCAGCATCATGAAGTAATGATATAAAACTGGAGCAATAGATGAAAATATGTGCTAATGCAATGTTAATAGTTTTTATTATGTGTTTTTATGGAACATCATTTGCAAGTACAACCCCGGAAGCATTCGTTCGTGAGTTTTACGATTGGTATGTACGGGCGTTTTTTGTTGAGCGAAAAGACCCTGTGCTGAATGACGAAATATATAGATATGTATCACGATGCACGGTAGAGCGTTGCAGAGTAGCGTCCGACAGGCAGGAGTGGGATTCTGATTATTTTGTGGCTGCGCAGGATTATGATGAAGCGTGGATAAAGGATATCAAGGCGTATGACGCCATCGTCATCAATGCAACGACGGTCATCGTTCCTGTGAATATCTCCGGTGCGGCTACTGGTCATCCTGGATTGCTAGTTTTTTTGAAAAGTGAAGGTGATACATTTCGCATCATCAAGGTGGAAAAATTGCGCCACTGGGCGGAGTGATGTCGGATGTTGATGTTTGTTGTGCATAATGCCTGGTAATCATGGTATGAACAGTTTTATTTTCAATGACCAGGCAGGATGGCTATGATGCAGAATATAATGGTGTGCATTGTGTTGGTATGTGTGTTGTGCGGATTCAGTGCGCGCGATGGATATTGCGCCGAACAGACGCCAGAACAGTTAGTGCGTGATTTCTATGCGTGGTATTTCGTGGCAGACCGTGGCGAAGATATGGCGGAGAAGAATGATGCAATTTACAAGTATGTAGCCAGGCATCTTGTTACGGATATTCGCGCAGATACATCAGGGATATACTATTTCACCAAGGTCGGCAGCTACGGGGCACGGTGGGACGGTGTTGTGGTCGATGTAAAAGATGCGGTTGGAATTGGAGGGGGAGTGTTCATGGTTCCTGTAGAATTTGTTTTAGGACAGGAGAGGCGAAATGTGATTATTTTGGTAAAGAACTATGATGGCGAGGTGAAAATATTCAAGGTTATGGACGTGTATCCGCTTATGTGAAGGGTGTTGATCGGCGTGGATGGCGCGTACAACAGATGCCTGTCGTCATGTTTTGTTTCATATGATTTGCGGGATTGTGCATATGAAAAAATACGTATACCTGCTTATGCTTATCTTTATGTGCGGATGTGCATCTGGGCATGCCAACGTGCGCAAGTTTTCAGACAGTCCGGAAAAATTTGTTTACGATTTTTATCAGTGGTACATGCGAGAAGCAATATTGTTTGGCAACGAGCCGCTGAAGAATGGAGAAATATATCGGTATGTGTACGCAGATACGGTACACAGAAATTTTGTTGAGCTGGACAGAGGAAATTACTGGGAGGACTATTTTCTGGGTTCCCAAGATCCAAATGAGGAATGGCTTGGATCCATTCATGTTTACAAGGCAATAGCCATCAGTGATTTCGTCATGGTGCTCCCCGTGAATTTTGCCGGGGACAAGCCGGAATACACGTCGCGTCTCGTGTTTCTTGGGAAGGAGAACGGGGAACTCCGCATCATCAAGGTGGAAAGAGCGGTCCACTGGTCGGAATGACGTGGAGTGCGGAGCGGTATTTTCTCGCCCCGCTGCAATCATCTGTCACGGTCAGACGCAAGAACGGCCCGTCGCAATGCGGCGGGCCGTTCTTGTAGTATGTCCAGAACGCGCGGGGGCGATGCGCCGCCTACTGCACGCCGCGCTCCAGCAGGCGGATGATGGCCACGTCCACGGCGGCGAAGCCCAGGCTGGACACTTCGCCCAGCGAGCGCAGCGAGGCGCGGAAATCGGGCGAGACGATGCCCTCGGCCCCGGTCATGCCCGGCCCGTGCAGGGCCAGTTGCGCGGCGCTCCAGGCTTCTGCCGCGGCGGTGCCCACCTTCAGGGCGCAGCCGCCCTTGGCCCCGTCGCAGATCATGCCCATGACCGACGAGAACACCAGCGCCACGGCCTGTTCGGCCTGCGCGGGCGTGCCGTCCGCAAGGCGCACCAGCGCGGCTGCGGCCCCCGCCCCGGCGGCCACGGCGCAGCCGCACAGCGGGGTAAGGCGGCCCGTGCGGGCCTTTACCGCGCCGGTAACCAGGTGCGACAGGGCCAGTGCGCGGGCCAGTTCCGCGTCGCTGCGGCCCCATGCGCGGGCGGCCAGCGCGGGAGGAATGATGGCGGTAAGCCCGTGGTTGCCGGAACCGGCGCTGCTCATGACCGGCTGGTTGGCCCCGGCCATGCGCACGTCGGCGGCGGCAGCCGTGGTGGCCTTCACGCGGGCGCTGATGTCCGGCCCGCAGGCGTCAGGTACGCGGTCGCCAGATACGCAGGCGCCAGACGCGTTGGTGCCGGGCGCGCAGTTGCTTGGGCAATCTCCGCCGCGCAGAGCCATTCCCAGGGTATGTCCCACGGCCAGGCCCCACGGGCTGGTCAGCCCCTGTTCGGCCACGGCCAGATTCATCTCGGCGCCGCGCAGCAGGTCGCGGGCGAGGTCGCCGTCGATGCCATCGGCCCAGTTCCACAGGTCGTCAAAGGCGGCCCGTTGCAGGTCGGCCATGTACGGAGGCAGGCTGTCGCCGCCCAGGGCGTCCTCCGCCCGGTAGACCACCTGCCCGTTGTGGCGCACCTCGGCCACGCGGTCGTGCCGCCCGGCCACCACGGCCACCACCAGATGGCCGGGGCGGTACAGTTCCGCCTCGGCATACACGGTGGGCACGTCCTGCACGATTTCCTGCGTTACCGCACCGTGCTCGGTAAGGGCGCGGGCGGCGGTCACGTCGTCTGCGGTGACGGCGGCTAGCGCTTGCAGGCCCATGTCCGCATCACCCGCCAGTGCGCCCAGCGCGGATGCCAGCATGTTGCCGCGCAGGCCCTGCGCGCCGGGAATGCCCACGGATTGGCCGTTCTTGTAGATGTTGGCCGAAAGGCGCAGATGGATGCGCTCCGGCGGGGCGGGCAGATGGCGCGCGGCGGTGGCGGCGGCAAGGGCCACGGCCCCCGGTTCGGTGCAGCCCAGCGCGGGCTTTACTTCGGCGGCGAAAAAGGCGGCGATGTCCATGGGGCCTCCTGCTTGTGCGCGGGCGGCCGGGGGGAGTGGAATGGCAGATTCCGGCATGCCGCGCGGTGTGCGGGCGGGTGGGGCAGCGGGCGAACCCGCGTCTTCACGCGGCGGCGGCGCGCCGCATATACGCGAAAGGGGTCACGGTGAACCGTGACCCCTTGATGGCGTGGTGGCGTTCCCAGGGGGATTTGAACCCCCGTCGACGGCGTGAAAGGCCGTTGTCCTAGGCCGGCTAGACGATGGGAACGCATGTTGGCTGGGCTGCTAGGACTCGAACCTAGATTAGCGGAGCCAGAATCCGCCGTCCTGCCAATTGAACGACAGCCCAACAACGAGGTTGTGTATCTATCCGTCAGGCCCCCGGTTGTCAACGGGAAATGCGCGGGGGTGGCGGATTTTTTGTTTTGTGTATGTAAGCATACAGAATGATATGGCTATCTCGGGCGCGCTCTTGCCGCATGGGCACCGCGCAGGCTGTCCGCAGGCATATCTGCCCCACCCCGGCGGGGGCTTTGCCAACGAGAGATTTCGTATTAAGTTCGGCTCGTCCGCATCGGACACCCGGCGGATTGCCCCGCGCGCGGCCCCAAGGCCTGCGACGCGGCCCGTCCGGCACACGTCTTTCCGCTTGCAGGCGTACGCGCCGAGGTTTTTTTGCAGCGATTCGCACCAGAGATTGTCGCCCCCCGGTTGCGGGAAAATTGCCAGCAAATCGCTGGCGAAAGCCGCACCCGGTAGGCGCGACGGCATGCCGTCCCCTGTCTGAAGGGGGCGCTGCCCGCACGGGGCCGTCATCCGGCTCCGCTCCATCCCGCCCTGCCGATTCCGTCCGATGTCATCGGATGGTGGTCTTTGTTTTCGTCCCGCAACCATCCTTCTGACGTTTCCAGGCCGATCCTTCGCCATGCGCGCCGCATGGCGGTCGTGCGCCGCCGGGCAGCCTGCCCGGTCCGCGCCCGTCATGTCGCGCGCCGTACTTCAGGAGTGACGCAATGCACATCAGGGACGAACGCCCCGGCAACCAACAGGACAGCCGGGCAATCATCCACATCGAATACACGGCCTTCAAGGGGCACCCCATGCACGCCCCCGGCGCCGAACCTACCGAGCACCTGATACCCGGCCTGCTGCGCGCCAGCGGCGACCTGCCCCTGTCCCTGCTGGCAGAGGAGGACGGCGCCCCGGTGGGCCACGTGGCCCTTTCGCCCGCCGTGGTGGGAAAGGACCGCGCTGGTTGGTACCTGCTGGGGCCGGTGGGCGTGCTGCCGCCCATGCAGGGCAGGGGCATCGGCTCCGCCCTGATCCGCGAGGCGTTGCGCCGCCTGCGCGACGCCGGGGCCTTGGGCGTGGTGCTGGTGGGCGACCCCGGCTACTACGTCCGCCTCGGCTTTGCCTGCGTGCCGGGGCTGCACTATCCCGGCGTGCCCGACCAGTACGTGCTGGCCGTTCGCTTCGGCGACCGGCTGCCGCAGGGCAGCATCATCGCCCACCCGGCCTTCGCGGAACCGGCATAGCGCCAACAACACAATCCGCAGGGGCCGAGGCGAGCGCCCGGCTCCTGATGAGGTATGGCATCATGTTGCAATCATGGGGTTTCGATCCGTGGTTTGCCGCGCACGCGGCGGAAATGGCCATGGAAGGCTGCGGTTTTGCCCGGGTCTGCGCGGTGGACAGGGGGGCGTATCGCATCCGGGGCGAGGGGGGCGAGGGGGGCGAGGTTCCGGCGGAACTGGCGGGCAGGCTTGCCTACCATACGGACAGCCCCGTCGACCTGCCGTGCGTGGGCGACTGGGTGACGGTGCAGTGGCACAGCGACGGAACGGCGGGCATCATTCACCGGGTGTTCCCGCGCCGGACCGTGCTGCGGCGCAAGACGGCGGGCGATGGCTGCGGTGTGCAGATGATCGCGGCCAACATCGACACGGCGTTCATCGTGCAATCGTGCCATTACGACTTCAACCCCGGCAGGCTGGAACGCTATCTGGTCATGCTGGCGGACGGGGGCGTGGAACCCGTGGTGGTGCTGACCAAGACGGACCTGGTCACCCCGGATGACCTCGGCAACCTGCTGGCGGTGGTGGCCGCCGTCACGCCCGCGCGGGTCATCGCCCTCAGCAGTGTGACCGGGGCCGGGCTGGATGCGTTGCGGCAGGCCCTAGCGCCGGGCAGGACCTATTGCCTGCTCGGTTCGTCGGGCGTGGGCAAGACGACCCTGCTCAACCAGCTGACGAGCGGGCAGGCCGGGGCGGGGGGCTTGCACGGGCACGCGCATGTCACGCGTGCCGACCGGGCCACACGTGCTGTCAGCGCCACCGGCGAAGGCACCCACACCACCACGCGCCGCCAACTCACCATGCTGGATGGCGGGGCGCTGGTGGTGGACACGCCGGGCATGCGCGAGGTGGGCACCGTGGCCGCAGCGGACGGCGTGGACGCAGGCTTTGCGGACATCGCCCTGCTGGCGGGCGAGTGCCGTTATGCCGACTGCCGCCACGAACACGAGGCGGGCTGCGCCGTGCGGGCCGCCGTGGACCGTGGCGAACTGTCCGCCACGCATTACCGGAACTACCTGAAACTGCGGAAAGAGGCCGAGTTCAGCGAAATGTCGCAGCTCGACCGGCGCAGAAAGGACAAGGCCTTCGGCAAGATGGTCAAGTCGGTCAAGAAGCACATGGGATACTGAGGTATTCCTGTTTGCTCCACCTCTTTCTTTTGAGGGGGAGGGCAGGCAGGGCGCTTCAACCATCACCCCAATAACAGAAACACCCCGGCGGGAGCTATTCCGCCGGGGTGTCGTTATTATTGGTGGCTTCAGTCGGGTTTTAGCGAATCATGATGTGTAGGAGGGTGCGTGAATAGTTTTTGTATGACTGACCTTACCCCACTGCGTATACCACTTGTAAGTTAGTGGTTTCCAATGGGTTACAGGTTATATTCTTTGCGCGAAATTCTTCCGGTGTCAGCCAGCCCAATGAGCTATGCGGTCGCCGTTGGTTGTAATCCTGTCGCCATGCTTCAACCGTTCTGCGGGCATCGAGCAGGGACAGAAACACATTCTGATTTAAACATTCATCCCGGAATTTTCCATTAAAGCTTTCAATGTGCCCATTATCTGTGGGCTTCCCCGGACGAGAGAACTCAATCTGCACCCGTGCTCAAAAGTCCATGTATCCAGGGCGTTACCGCTAAATTCTGGCCCGTTATCAACCTTGATACGTTGCGGCAGCCGACCTTGAAGGCGTAGCCTTTCAAGAATTTTCACTACCCGCACTCCAGGCAATGACATATCAACTTCGAGCGCGGGGCTTGAACGATCCCATAGATCGGCAATTGTCAAAATCCGGATGCGCCGCCCACCCATAAGGGAATCGCTCACAAAATCCATCGCCCATTGTTCATCCGGGCCAGCAGGGGCAGCCTGGACAATACGGGCATGGCTTGGACGCTTCACGTGTTTGCGGGTACGCAACGAAAGGTTTTCTTCCTGGTAAATCCTTTCTGTCCGCTTGTGGTTCTGCACCAACCCTTCCCGGCGCAGTAACTCATGCAGGCGCGGAGAACCGAAACGCCGCCGATCTTCTGCCAGTTCCAGCATCCGCGCTCGTAAAAGAAGATCACGGTCTTCAGATGGTGGTCGCTTGGCTGAACTTCGGTTAAACTGAACCACTCGGCAAGCCCGCCGCTCTGAGTAGCCATGCGCAGCCTGAATGTGATGCACGGCTTCCCTGTTGGCTGCGGGCTTCAAAAATTTTTTGAGATCACGTCCTTCAGGACGACGATATCAAGCGCTTGCTCACCTACAAGTCTTTTCAGCCGGGCGTTCTCTTCCTCCAACTGGCGCAACCGCTGGCGTCAGAGATGTTCATGCCACCGAACGTGCTGTGACATTTATAAAAAGTCGCATCCGAAATGCCGTTCTGACGGCAAAGATCGACAACACGAACGCCAGCCTCGGCTTGCCGCAAGATCCCAATAATCTGTTCTTCGGTGAATCTGCTACGTTTTATTCTTGTGCTCCTATGTCAGGAACACTAATTTTTCAATGGCATACTTTTCGGGGGAGGGTCAAATTGCAAAAAACGGGACGTATGGACGCTCCACGCTGAAACAAGCCATGAAGTACGGAGAGTATGGGCTTGAAGCGCTTAAGGATATGACCCTTGAAGAATTTGAAACGCAGATACGCATGCAGCGAATTATGCTCAGCGGAAAATGGCTTTACTATGCCACATACATTGTATCGCGCATTCCGGCTTCATTCGCCCTGCCTGCGGCCCTGTATATGCTGTTGATTCTGTACAAAACATGGTTTGTGCGGGGCACAAGCAAAGCCCAGGCCAAGCCTGTAACCGCTGCGGCAGAATAGCCGCACCTTGCAACATTGGGGCAGCAGCGGGGCAGAATCTGGGCCTATCTGATTTTGTGCCCCGGCGTTCAAACGCGGGGCAACCCTCTGCCACAATTGTTTTTGGGTCATGACTAGGAGAGAGGCCTAAATGGGGCTACATCCTAATCATGCCGCCACGTAATAAATACATTCTCCGTTCAAAGATTTCGGAGGCCAAAACCAGGCAACTTGTGCGGCTTTTCGCCATCGATCTGAACGCCTCTCAGGTGGCGCAGGTTACTGGCCTCAACCGAAACACCGTTAACCGCATCGTCGCGGGCATTCGAGAGCGAATAGCTGCTGCCTGCGAGGCTGAATCCCCTGTGGCCGGAGAGGTTGAGGTGGACGAAAGCTACTTCGGCGCACGACGAGTTCGAGGCGTCAGAGGACGCGGAGCTCGTGGGAAAACCATTGTTTTCGGCTTATTCAAGCGTCAGGGTCGAGTGTATACCGAGATCGTTCCTGACTGCTCAAAGGCAACCCTTCAGCGGATTATTCGTGGCCGCGTTGACCTTGAAAGCGTTATCCATTCCGACGGCTGGCGCAGTTACGATGGCCTTGTGGACCTTGGGTATCAGAAACACTTCCGGGTCCAGCACAGTGAAAACGAATTCGCCACGGAGCATTGCCATATCAGCGGGATAGAAAGTTTCTGGGGATATGCCAAAACTCGCCTCGTGCGCTTCAGGGGCCTGCAAAAGCGCACATTTTACTTCCATTTGAAGGAATGTGAATTCAGGTTTAACCATCGGGGAGAGGACCTCTACCAACTGGTCCTCAAAATCCTCCGGAAAACTCCTCTCTCCTAGTCATGACCCTTGTTTTTTGCCCCCCCCTCTGCATCATAATAATTCCGCAATTCTGGCAGTATTCCAGCAAGGCCATCTGCGGAACAGGTAGCGCCAGTGGGCTGGCCCTTTTTTGCCCCGCACCTTGCCGCACCCCTACAAATGCCCACGGAGTCATTATGCGCAAAACACTGCTCACCATCTGCGTTTTTTTTCTTGTAACCATGTGGGCATGCGCAGGCATGTGCCAAAGCGAATGGCAGGCTGCGCCAACGCAGATTGAGATTGTTGCCTCAGGCACAACGGGCACGCTTACCGTCTATTCCAACAGCAATGGCAAGCGTACCGAACTGCTGCGCACAGATGCCTATGTGGGCAGAAACGGGTGCAGCACAGAAAAACGCGAAGGCGACGGCAAAACCCCGGTGGGCGTGTATGAAATTCGCCGTGGCTTTGGTTTGTCCACGCCTCCTGCTGTCAGCATTGCCTACACAACGCTGACTGGCAACGAGCAGTGGGTGGATGACGTGGCCTCGGCCCGCTATAACCAGTGGGTAACTACCGATGTAACGCCCAAAGACTGGAATTCTGCAGAAAACCTGTCGAAAGAGGTTGTGGCATACAAATACGCCGCGGTTGTCGAATACAACACAGCCAACATCGTCAAGGGCGCTGGCTCGGCAATTTTCCTGCACTGCTCTCAAGACAAGCCAACCTCTGGCTGCATCAGCGTGCCCGAAGAGGCCATGATAAAAATTTTAGGTTTTATGAAGCCCGGCACGCGCATTGCCATTGCCCGGACAGATGCCGAACTTGACCAGATGGTAAAATAGCCAGCTGCCTCAGGCGGCCTGCAACAGACGTTTGTGCAGCAGGCAGAACAGCCCGCTGACCACAACTTTGCAGGCGTACAGTGCATAATAGAAGGCCCCGGTCTTGGTATGACCCCCATCAGGTAGACAAAGTAAAAAAGCCCCACTAGGCTTAAACTTTGAACACATGATGGGGGTCTTTTATGTCTGATGGTAAGAAGACCACATATTCGTCAATGTTCAAGGAAGAAGCAGTAAGTGGAGTTGCCCCTGCTAAACCGGACACCCTGCGGTTGCTGATGTGCGGATATGTTCTCTGGGGGATTTTATCCGCAAGCCCTTGTGAGGGTGCCTCTCGTTGTAGTCCTCGAACCATCCGGGAAGCTGGGCCAGAACCGTTGCCGCATCAGGGCGGGCGTGTATATGCACGTAATCCCGCTTGAAGGTGTTCACAAAGGCTTCGGCCATGCCGTTGTTTTCCGGACTGCGCACCGGCGTGAAGCGCGGAAGCAGGCCTAGCAGTGTCGCAAACGCCACTGTTTCCCTGGCCGTGTAGCAGGAACCGTTGTCCGAAAGCCATTCGACGGGCTGTGGGGCCTTCACGGCCCCAAACCGCTTCTCCACGCACTCCAGCATCAAGTCCTGCACCATCTGGCCGCTGATGCCCGCCGTGGGCGCAATTGCCCCCATGGCCTCGCGGTCGCAGCAATCAAGGGCGAAGACTACCCTCACCACCTCGCCACTGTCGCAATGAATTTCAAACCCATCTGAACACCAGCGAAGATTACTTTTGAGGGTGATGACCTTGCCGTCGTGGCTGCGGTCTGGCCGGTAGCCCCTGTGCCTGGCCAAAAGCAGGCCATGAAGGCGCATGATCCGATACACGCGCTTGTGGTTGACGCGCGCATGACCATCCTGGACCAGGCGACGATTCAGCATCGCGCAGACCCGGCGGTAGCCGTAGGTCAGCCGATGGTCGATGATGTCGCGAATCAGGGGCAACAGCACCTCATCCTCAGCCTTGGAGTAGTGGGGTGGACGTCCCCGAACGGGCTCTTTCACCTGTTCGGCTAGCCTGGAGCGCGAGACCGTCAGCGCCTCGGCTACACGCTTCATCGGGAACCGTCCTCCCAGGGCAACGGAGTGCGCGAGATCAGTTTTTTTTCGCGCGCAATCTCCAACGCCTCCTGAAGGATTTCGACCGCCATGGTCTTCTTGCCCAGCATCCGCTCCAGATCGCGTATACGCTTCTTGAGCGCCCGAACTTCTCCGGCGCCGACGACCTGGTCATCCGCTTGGACAGCGGTCTTGCCTCCGTCGCTCATGAGCTTCCTCCAGCGAAACAACAGGCTGGGAGAGAGGCCGTTTCTGCGGGCGACGTACGAAACGTTCATCCCCGGTTGCAACGACTCCTGGACCAGTTGAACCTTCTCCGCCACCGTCCAACGTCGACGCTGGGCTGTGGTCAACACTTCCACCACTGCTCCCCCGTTAGCACTAGGCTTGGACATAGGGCTAGACCTATCTCCTATCGTTGGCGGGGGGTCCGGTTCAAATGGGGGCTACTCCAGAAGCCATTCGAGCCACTGAAGTCATTCAAGCCACCGTAGTCATTACTCATCATCAGGCGGGGGTGGGTATTATACGCCGTATTCCGCACCGTCGTACTCTTCGCCGTCGACGCCTTCGTATGGCACAACGCCATCTACTCCTGCTGTTGCTCCTTCGAAAAATGCCTCGAAAGCAACCACTCCATCAGCCCAGCTGGGTGAACATGACAAGACGCTGGTGTCGAGTATACAGACGAAACTTAAGGCAAAGGGGTACTATTCAGGGGCAGTTGACGGGGTGTACGGGTTGCAGACGAAGCGCGCAATTTTGCTTTTTCAGATCGAGCATGGCTTGGCAACCGTAGGCCTGCCGACACAGGATTTGCTATCCGATCTCGACAAATACTGATTGGTTGCGGCATCAGCTTGCCGCGTTACACACTCGACAAACGCAAACACCCCGGCGGGATGGCTCCCGCCGGGGTGTCGTGCATTCTTCTCTCGTCGGTTGGCGTTGCTTACGCGCCTTCCTTCTTCTCAATCTTCGCCCAACTGTCGCGCAGGCCCACGGTGCGGTTGAACACCGGCTTGCCGGGGGTGCCGTCCTTGTCGGCGCAGAAGTAGCCGATGCGCTCGAACTGCACGCGGGTGCCGGGGGCCACGTCGGCCAGGGCCGGTTCCAGCATGGCGGTGACGGTCTTCAGCGAATCGGGGTTCAGGTAGTCCACAAAGGTCTTGCCTTCTTCCGCCGCGTTGGGGTTTTCCACGCTGAACAGGTGCTCGTACAGGCGCACCTCTGCGTGCAGGGCATGCGCGGCAGACACCCAGTGGATGGTGCCCTTCACCTTGCGCCCGTCCTGCGACCAACCGCCCTTGGTGGCCGGGTCGTAGGTGCAGCGCAGTTCGGTGATGTTGCCGTCCGCGTCCTTCACCACCTCGCGGCAGGTGATGTAGTAGGCGTAGCGCAGCCGCACCTCCGCGCCGGGGGCCAGGCGGTGGTACTTCTTGGGCGGGTCTTCGCGGAAGTCGTCGCGCTCGATGTACAGCACCTTCGAGAACGGCACCGTGCGCGAACCGTGCGACGCATCTTCCGGATGGTAGGGCATGTCGAAGGTTTCCACCTGGTCGTCGGGGTAGTTTTCGATGACCACCTTGATGGGGTCCAGCACGCCCATCACGCGCGGGGCCACGGCGTTCAGGTGCTCGCGCATGCAGAATTCCAGCAGCGAGAAATCCACCACCGAATCGGCCTTGGCCACCCCGATGCGCGCGCAGAAGTCCTGCAACGCCTCGGGCGTGACGCCCCGGCGGCGCAGCCCGCTGATGGTGGGCATGCGCGGGTCGTCCCAGCCGTTCACGTAGCCGCCTTCCACAAGCTGGATCAGCTTGCGCTTGGACAGCACGGTGTAGGTCAGGTTCAGCCGGGCAAATTCCAGCTGCTGCGGGTGGTAGATGCCCAGCGTATCCAGCGTCCAGTCGTAGAGTTCGCGGTTGTTCACGAATTCCAGCGTGCACACGGAATGGGTGATGCCCTCTATGGAATCCGAGATGCAGTGCGTGTAGTCGTACATCGGGTAGATGCACCACGCATCACCGGTGCGGTGGTGATGGGCATGGCGGATGCGGTACAGCGTGGGGTCGCGCATGACCACGTTGGGCGAGGCCATGTCGATCTTGGCGCGCAGCACGTGTTCGCCGTCCTTGAACTCGCCCGCGCGCATGCGCCGGAACAGGTCCAGGTTTTCCTCCACGCTGCGGTTGCGGTAGGGGCTTTCCGTGCCGGGGGCGGTCAGCGTGCCGCGATGCGCGCGGATTTCGTCCGCCGACAGGCTGTCCACGTAGGCCTTGCCCGCCAGGATCAGCTGCTCCGCGTGCTGGTAGAGCTGCTCGAAATAGTCGGAAGCGTAGAATTCGCGGCCTTGCCAGTCGCCGCCAAGCCATTTCACGTCCTCGCGGATGGAATCCACGTATTCCTGGCTTTCCTTCAGCGGGTTGGTGTCGTCAAAGCGCAGGTTGCACTTGCCGCCGAATTCCCGTGCCACCCCGAAGTTGAGGCAGATGGACTTGGCATGCCCGATGTGCAGGTAGCCGTTGGGTTCCGGGGGAAAGCGGGTGTGCACCCGGCTGTCGAAGCGGCCATTGGCGTTGTCCGCCGTAATCAGCGCGCGGATGAAGTCGAGACCCGGCTCGGCCTTGCGGTCGGGCTCGCTGGCGTTGTGATCGCTCATGATCGTGCGTTCCTGCTGGGGGTTTTCCGGCGGCCGTTCAGGCGGTCCGTCCGGGACGCGAAGAAAGATGCGTCAGAATACGGGAAGTGGTGTGCCCGGTCAATTCGGGGGGATTCGGGCGTGGCGGGGAACCCTCGTTACCCTTTCCTCTTTGTCTTTTTCCGGTCCAGGTGGTGTTTCCAAATTAGGCTTTTCGTTCGTTGGCAAGGAAAACGAGCCTGCCATGAGGGAGTGCGGTAGCCGTTAGGTGAGCGAAGCGAACCTTACGGATGGCGGCCGCAACGCATACTCTTATCGTATTCGACCGAGCCTTAGCCGTTAGGTGAGCGCGCAGCGCGAATCTTACGGATAAGGACAGCAAAGCCATGGCAGGTGAAGTTTGACCGCGTTGCGCACGATGCCCGTAAGGTTCGCAAGCTCACCTAACGGGCACGCTTCGCGCCCTTCGGGTCGGTCAGCCAACGGGCGAAAGGACAATTTGGAACCCCTACGCCCGTTCGATGCGGCACAGCCCGCACTTCAGCGGTTCCGCGCCGCTGTCCGGGTCGAAGTGGTCGTGCCCGTACAGCAGGTTGGCGCAGCTTTCGCGCCAGCCGTGGTCCGGTCCGGGCCGTTCGGGAAACCACCAGCCGTGGTCGGCCTGCACCACGTCGGGCGGCAGGCTGTCGTCGGCGGCGGCCACAAAGCGCGCCTGCCCGTGCGGGGATACCACCCGCACCGCATCGCCGTCGGCAAGGCCAAGGCGGGCCAGCGCATCGGGGTGCACGGCCACGCGGGGTTCCGGGCGCAGGCGGCGCAGCGTGTCGATTTGCCGCCCCTCGGAATGGAAGAAGGGCAGCACCTTGCACCCGGACATGAGGATGAACGGGTACGCGGCGGCCACATCCGGCGTGGATAGCGGCGACAGGGGCGGCTCCACGTACACGGGCAGGGGCGGGCGGCCTGCCCCGGCCATGACGGAACTGCGCAGTTCCACCTTGCCGCTGGGCGTGGGAAAGCCGTCCGTCTCGTGCTTGCGGTAGCGCATGGGGCCGAGCACCAGCCCCTTTTCCGAAAAGGCGCGAAAATCCATGCCGGAAGGTTCCAGCAGCCAGGCCAGGTAGGCGTCCCAGTCCGGCCAGGGAAAGGCCTCGTCCAGGCCCAGGCGGTGGGCCAGGTCCAGAATGACGGCACGGTCGTCGCGGACCTCGCCGGATTGCGGGCCATGGGCCAGCCTGCGCCGGGCCAGCACGCACCACAGCTTGTGGAAGTAGACCACATCGTCCTGCTCCAGCCAGTGGGCGGCGGGCAGCACCAGGTCGGCCAGCTGGGCCGTGGGCGTCAGGAAGAAATCGGACACCACGCTGAACTCCACGTGGTCGCGCAGGGCGGCTTCCACCACGTCGCCCCGGGTGGCGGTGAGCATGGGATTGGTGCCCACCAGCCACACCGCGCGGGGCCGGTACGGTTCACCGCTGACGCAGGCGTCCCAGAACGTGGGCTGGTGGCAACCGGGACCGAAGGGAAAGCGCCCCGCGCCGATCATGCGGGCCTTCTGTTCCGGTGACAAAAGGTGCATGCCCAGCACCTTCTTGTTCTCCAGCGGCGACTTGCAGCGGATGTCCGGCGGGGGCACCCAGTGCACCATGCCGCCCGGCACGTCGAGGTTGCCGGTGACGGCCGTGAGCAGCAGCAGGGCGCGCCCGGTCTGGAAGGCGTTGACGCTGGTGTCTATGCCGTTGCCCCACAGCAGGCAGGCGGGCTTTACCGTGGCCAGCGCGCGGGCGGCGACGATGATGTCCTGCGCGGGCACGCGGGTGATGGGCGCGGCCCATTCCGGCGAAAAGGCGCGCACGTGCTCGGCCAGTTCGGCAAAGCCGGTACAGTGGCGGGACACGAAGTCCGCGTCGTGCAGCCCTTCGCCGATGATCACGTGCAACAGGGCCAGCACCAGCGCGCATTCCGTGCCGGGGCGCAGTTGCAGGTGGTGCGTGGCCGCGCGCGCGGTGGAGGTGCGGCGCGGGTCGGCCACGATGACCTGTTCCGCCCCGCGCAGGGCGCGGCGCATCATGGCCCCGCACATGCCGTCGGCGGCTCCGGTTTCCATGGCGTTGGCCCCGAAGACCAACATGCAGCGCGGCATGGCGCCGCCGTGGCCGTACACGTCGGCCACGGGCAGCCAGCCCATGGTGATGGACGAGGCGATGACGCGCGGCAGAAAACAGTTGTGGCCCGGCGAGACGAAATTGGGCGACCCCAGCGCGTGGATGAACCGCCCGGTGAATTCGGTGTACGGACGGCCCGTGCCCTGGCACAGCGCGATGAATTCCGGCCCGGATTCGCGCCGCACCCGGTCGAAGGTGGAGGCCATGAGGGTAAGCGCCGCCTCCCAGCCGATTTCCTTCCACTGGCCCGCGCCGCGTGGCCCGGTGCGCAGCAGGGGGCGGCGCACCCGGTCGGGGTGGGCGACGAACTGCGGCCCCGCCGCGCCCTTGGGGCAGAGGTACCCCCTGCTGGTGGGGCTGTCCGGGTCGCCGGTGACGCGCACCGGGTTGCCCGCATCATCCAGATGTACAAGCACTTGGCAGACGCCGTGGCACCCCCGGCACGAAGTGCGCACCACGCGGGGGGCAAGCCGCAGGCCTGGGCGGGAAGGGGCGCGGGGCGTCTTGGATGATCCTTGCGAAGGCGGGGCTGGGGACATGGCGGCTCCCTGACGGTTGGAACCCTGGGGCGGGAAGGGCGGGGCGTCCGTGCGGCAGCGGTGTGGCGTGCGCGGGCTTCCCCCGTTTCTGTGTGTCCGCATTGGATTGCCATGTCAATGTGGCCCCGCGCGTGTCAGGTGAGCACCGGGTGAGTATCGGGGCGCATCGGGGGGCATCAGGGCGCATCGGGGGCGTATCTGGTGCGTATCAGGTGCGCACTGGGCAGCCAGTCGGCAAACGCAAGATTGACCCGATTTCGTACTTTGTATACGGTATGCAGCAGCCGCGCCCGTGTGCACGGCGCCTTTCACTTCAGCCCACGCCGCCTCTCGCAACCGGACGCACACCCTCATGCCGCCAGACGCCATCAACGCCCTTGCACAGTACACGGTAAGCGGGCTGACCACCGGGTCGGTCTACGCGCTGCTGGCGCTGGGCTACAGCCTGATCTTCAATGCCACAGGCATCGTCAACTTCACCCAGGGCGACTTTCTGAGCCTTGGCGGGCTGGTGCTGTACAGCCTGCTGGTCAGCCAGGGGTTGCCCATCGTCGCGGCCTTTCCCGCCACCATTCTTGTCGTGGCCCTTGCGGGCGCGCTGGTGGAGCGGGTGTGCCTGCGCCCGGCCCGCAGCCGCCAGATGATCATCCTGATCTTCATCACCATGGCTGCCTCCACGCTGATGCGCGGCCTGATGAAGCAGGGTTGGGGCAAGCTGCCCCTGGCCCTGCCGCCCCTGTCGCCCGACGTGCCCTTCCGCCTGCTGGGCGCGGTGCTGACCCCGCAGAACCTGTGGGTGATGGGCATGACCCTGTGCGGCATCGCGGCGCTGGCCTGGTTCTTTCGCGCCACGGTGACCGGCAAGGCCATGCGCGCGGCGGCGGCGGACCCGCGCACCGCCCGGCTGATGGGGGTGGAGGTGGAACGGCTGACCACGCTGTCCTTCGCCTTTGCCGGAGCGCTGGGCGCCCTTGGCGGCATGCTCATCACGCCCATCACCTCACTTTCGTACGACATCGGCCTGATGCTGGGGCTGAAGGGCTTTGCCGCCGCCGTGCTGGGCGGCTACGGCAGCTTTGCCGGGGCCGTGGCGGGCGGGGTGCTGCTGGGCCTGTTCGAAAGCTACGGCGCGGGCTACGTGACCAGCGCCTACCGCGACGTGCTGGTGTTCGGCCTGCTCATCCTTGTCCTGTTCGTGCGGCCGCAGGGGCTGTTCGGCACCACCGGGAGGCGCGCATGACCGCCCCCGGAATTGATCCCGGTGCCGTGAAGGCCAACGGTATGGGCACGACCGCGCCTGCTTCCCCCGCGACCGTGCCTGCGGCGGGCCGCCATCCGTTGCTCACCCCGCCTGCCCGCCGCTTCGCGCGCGGGTGGCTGGTTCTGGCCGTGGCGGTGGCCCTGCTGCCGCTGGCCCTGCGCTCCGGCTACCAGTTCACCGTGCTCAACGTGGTGGCGGTGAACCTCATCGTGGTCACGGGGCTCAACCTGCTGATGGGCTACGCCGGGCAGATCAGCTATGGCCACGCCGCGTTCTTCGGCATGGGGGCCTACGGCAGCGCCATCCTTTCCACCACCCACGGGGTGGACCCGTGGCTGGCCATGGGCGTTTCCGCCTGCGGGGTGGCCGTGGCCGCCGCTGCGGTGGGGGTGCCCACCCTGCGGTTGAAGGGCAACTACCTGGTCATGGCCACGCTGGGCTTCAACCTCATCGTGGACGTGATCCTGGTGCAGTGGAGCGATGTCACCGGCGGTTCCAGCGGCTTCGTGGGCGTGCCGCCGCTGGCCGTGGCGGGCCTTTCGTTCGACACTGACCGCTCGTTCTACTGGCTGGTGTGGGGCGTGGCGCTGTTGCTGCTCATTCCCGCGCGCAACCTTGTGCATTCGCCGGTGGGCCGCGCCCTGCGGGCCATCCACGATTCCGAACCGGGGGCGGAAGCCTGCGGCGTGCCCACGGCCAGCTACAAGGTGCAGGTGTTCGTGCTGTCCGCCGTGTTCGCCTCGCTGGCCGGGTCGCTGCATGCGCACTACCTGGGCATCGTGGCGCCCAAGACCTTCGACATCTTCAAGTCGGTGGAGTTCGTGACCATGTGCCTCATCGGCGGCATGGGCTCGCTGTGGGGCGGGTTGGCCGGGGCGCTGCTGCTCACGGTGCTGCCCCAGATGCTGGGCGTGTTCGAGGAGCATCACGACCTGATATTCGGCGCGATCCTGCTGGTCATGCTCATCTTCATGCCGCGCGGGGTTTCGCCGTGGCTGCGGGACATGCTGAAAAAGGGCATGGGGAACGGCAGGCGGCCCGGTGGCCCGAATGCGCCCCATAGCCCAGTCAGCCCTGTCACGCCCGTCACGCCGGTCACGCCAGCTTCGTCAATCAGGCCAGTCACGCCGCAAGACGGGGAGGCCCGGCCATGAGCCTGCTGGCGGTACGCGACCTTTCCGTGGCCTTCGGCGGCATCCGCGCGCTGGACGCGGCCAGCTTCACGGCGCAGGCCGGGGCCATCACCGCGCTCATCGGTCCCAACGGCGCGGGCAAGACCACCCTGGTCAACTGCGTCACCGGCATGGTGCGCCCCGATTCCGGCACCGTGACCTTCGACGGGCGCGACATTACCGGCATGTCCGCCCACCGTCTGCCGCGCCTGGGCCTTGCCCGTACCTTCCAGCACTTGCGGGTGTTCGGCTCCATGAGCCTGCTGGAAAACGTCATGGTGGGGCTGCACGGTCACGTGCGCACCGGCATGCTCTCCAGCATGCTGCGCCTGCCCGGCGTGCGCCGCACCGAACGGGCCATGCGCGACGCGGCCATGCAGGCACTGGACTTCACCGGTCTTTCGGGCCGGGCAGATGAAGCCGCCGGGCTTTTGCCCTACGGCGACCAGAAGCGGCTGGTGCTGGCCCGCGCCCTGGTGGGCGACCCGCGCATGATCCTGCTGGACGAGCCGGTGGCGGGCCTGAACCCGGCGGAAACCCACGAGATGGGCGGGCTGATCCTGGCCCTGCGCGCACGCGGGGTGGCCGTGCTGCTCATCGAGCACGACATGTCGCTGGTCATGCGCGTGAGCGATGCCGTGGTGGTGCTGTGCTCCGGCGCCAAGATCGCCGAGGGGGCCCCCGGCGAGGTGAAACGCAACCCCGAAGTGGTCAACGCCTACCTTGGCGGGGGCGAGGAGTTCGGCCTGCATGCTTGAGCTGCGCGAGGTTTCCTTTTCCTACGGCGGCGCGAAGGTGCTGTTCGACGTGTCCCTTTCGGTGGGCGCGGCAGAGGCGGTATGCCTGCTGGGCATGAACGGCGCGGGCAAGACCACGCTGCTGTCGCTCATCAGCGGACTTGCCCGGCCCGCATCCGGGTCCATCCTGCTGGACGGTGCGCCGCTGCCCGCGCGTCCGGCGGGCATCGTGGCCGCCGGGGTGGTGCAGGTGCCCGAGGGGCGGCGGGTGTTCACCCAACTTTCGGTGCGCGAAAACCTGGAGATGGGCGCGTACCTGCGCCTGAAGCGCGGGGGCCGGGCAGCGCGCGCCGCCGTGGCCGACGACCTGGCCCGCATGCTGGACATGTTCCCAGTGCTGGGCGAGCGCATCGGCCAGCCAGCGGGCAACCTTTCCGGCGGCGAGCAGCAGATGCTGGCCATGGGGCGCGCCCTGATGGCCCGCCCCCGCCTGCTGCTGCTGGACGAACCCAGCCTTGGCCTTGCGCCCAGGGTGACGGCGGCCATCTTCCGGGTGGTGCGCGACCTGCCGTCCATGGGCTGTTCGGTACTGCTGGTGGAACAGAACGCGCTGGGCGCGCTGGCCATCTGCAACCGGGGGTACATCATCACCAGCGGGCAGATCCGGTTTTCCGGCAGTTCCGCCGACATACTTTCCGACGAACTGCTGCGTGAGGCGTTCCTTGGCCCCGTCAATGGGGAAGGTGGGGGCGGGGCCGGGGCAGCGTCCGGCGCAGCGTCCGGCGCAGCGTCCGGCGCGGACAAGGACATGCAGGACGACACGCGGCGCGGCAGCACCACGCAGGAGGGCAACTGATGGCGAAACTGGTCAAGCAGTCGCTGGGGCAGGAAGTGACGCGCATGCTCAAGCGCATGATCATCGATGGCGAACTGGAGCCCGGACAGCGGCTGGTGGAGGACCGCCTGGCGGCGGAACTGGGCATCAGCCGCACCCCCCTGCGCGAGGCCCTGCACCGGCTGGAGCAGGAGGGCCTGTTGCAGAAGCGCTCCGCCGGTGGCTACGTGCTGCGCCCCTTCGATGCCGAAGAAGTGGAAGAGGCGGTGCAGGTGCGCGCCCTGCTGGAGTCCCGCGTGGCCGCGCTGGCCGCGCGCCGGGCCGGGCCGGACCAGGTGGAGGCCCTGCGCGCCAATCTGACGGGCTTTCGCGCGGCGGCGGCCAGGGGCGACGTGGTCCGGCTGGCCGAACTGAACACCGAGTTCCACCTGTTGCTGCGGGCGGCGGGCGGTTCCCTGCTGCTGGCCCGCCTGCTGGACGAGATCGAAGGGGTGGTGGAGCGCATCATCCGCGCGCTGGTGCCCCTGCGCGAGGCCGGGGAATGGTCGGACGAGGACCACGCCCGCATCGTGGCCGCCGTGGTGGCGGGCGATGCGGATGGCGCGGCAGAGGCCATGCGCGCCCATGTGCTGCACGGCGGCGAGGCGGTGCTGGACACCCTGCGTCAGCCTGCTGTCGGGCCGGATGGCGCAGGGGACAGCGCGGATGTCCCCGCTACCGCGCCTGCGCTGCGCCCGTCCGGCAAGGCTGCATCCGGGAAGCCATGAACCTTTCGCGCCGCCCCGGTGCCGTGATGTCTCGCGGTACCGGCACGGCGCGCAACCACGCCCCATGCGCCGCCCCCTGCGCCGCGTGGGAGAGGAGATTCGCATGAACTTCGCATCCATGTTCCGCGCGGTGTGCCGGTTGGGCGTGGCCGCACTGGCACTTCCGGCGTTGCTGCTGGGCGCGGGCCTGCCCGCCGCCACCGCGCAGGCTGCCGATCCGGTAAAGATCGGCGCGTTCTTCGCCCTGTCCGGTCCCACCGCCCCCGTGGGCACCCCCACCAAGCTGGTGGCCCAGATGTTCGTGGACAAGGTGAACAAGGAAGGCGGCATCAATGGCCGCCCCATCGAACTGGTGCTGGGCGACACGGAAGGCGACCCCACCAAGGCGGTGCTGACCTTCAAGCGCTTCGTCAGCGAGGAAAAGGTGGTTGCCGTCATCGGCCCCACCCGCACCGACGAAGGCATGGCCGTGAAGCGCCAGATCGAATCCTCCGGCATTCCCACGGTGATGACCGTGGGCGGCGACCCGGTGATCATGGAAGGCAAGCTGGGCAACATGGACTTCGGCACGGCCCGGTCGGTCTTCAAGTCGCCGCAGCGGTCGTCCACGGCGGTGCGCAAGGTGCTGGGGTACCTGAAAAAGCATGAGCTGACCAAGGTGGCCCTACTGCTTTCGGGCGACAACTTCGGGCAGGACGGCGAACGCTGGCTGCGGTCGCTGGCCCCGGAATACGGCATCGAGATCGTGGGGGCAGAGCAGTTCAAGCCCACCGACGTGGACATGAAGACCCAACTCACCGCACTGGCGGGCAAGGGGCCGCAGGCGGTGATCTGCTGGACCATCGGACCCGCCGGGTCCATCGTGTCCAAGAACCACCATGCCTTGGGCCTGACCATGCCGTTGCTGCAATGCCACGGCCTGCCCGACCCGGCGTACATCAAGCTGGCGGGCGAGGCGTCCGAAGGCGACCTGATGCCCGCCACCAAGCTGATGACCTGGGAAGCCCTGCCCGACAGCGACCCGCAGAAGAAGGTCATCGCCGAGTTCGTGCGCCTGTACCGCGACGAGTACAAGTACGACGCGCAGTACCCCATCAACACCCACTCCGGCTATGCATGGGACGCCCTGTTGCTGCTGGTGGAGGCCATGCGCCAGGTGGGCACGGAACCGGCAAGGGTGCGTGACGCGCTGGAGGCCACCAAGGGGCTGGTGGGCGTGAGCGGCGTGTTCACCCTTGGCCCGCAGGACCACAACGGCCTGGGCGAGGATTCCATGGTCATGTTGCAGGTCAAGGGCGGCAAGTTCGTGATGGTCCAGTAGGCGCGGCCGCTGCGGCGGCGCGCAACTCGATACGGCACCACGGCGCGCGGGAGGGCAGATCCTTCCCGCGCGTTTTTTTGCCTGGGGTTCTTGTTTGGCGTGTTGCCCTGCGGGAACTTCGAAAGCGCCCCGTTGCCGGGCGGTTGCCGGTATGTTGCCGGTCGGTTGCCGGACGAATGCGGGGCCAGGGCCCGGCAGACGCCATTCTAACGGGTTTGCGCATATTCTTCGGAGTGGGCATAGAATGCCTGACCAGAGGGAGGGCGGCACATGGCGCACGGCAACAGGCGAAAGACCCCCGGACCGTCGGCGACGGCGGGTGCCGGGACGGTTCGGTGCGATGAGGGGCGAAAGTCCCCGCGCGGGCGTGGAGCCTCGCCCATCGGCCAGCCGGATTCGTCCGGGTCACCGGGTTGTAACGGTCAGCCCACGTCCGATGCCTTCAGTTTCCCTTCTTCCCCTGCCGCTTCTGCTGCCTCCGCATCCCCCGAATTATCCGAACTTCCCGCAGCCGGGGACCAGCCTCCTTTCAGGGTCTCCTCCGTTCCGTCAGGGGCAGGCGTGTCCGGGGCGGACGTGTCCGGGGCAGGCTTGTCCGGAGCAGGCTTGTCCGGCAGCCATGTCTGCGACCCTCCGGCATCGCTGTCCTTCGGCGTATCGCTGTACGAGCAGCTGTTCCGGTACCATTCGGCGGTCATGCTGCTGGTGGACGCGGAAACGGGCTGCATCATCGAGGGCAACCCGGCGGCATCCGTCTTCTACGGCTACCCGGACGGGGCGCTGTGCGGCATGACCGTCAGCGCCATCGGCACCCTGGGCCCCGAGGAACAGGCGCGGCGGCTGGCCGACCTGCGCGAGGGACGGCTGACGAGCTTCCTCTCGCGCCATCGCCTGGCCTCGGGAGAGACCCGCGAGGTCGAAGTGCACTCCGTGCCGGTGCGGCTGTTCGAACGCACCCTGCTGTACACCATCATCCACGACATCACCGATCGCACCCGGGCCGAGGAAGCCCTGCGCCGCAGCGAACAGCACCTGGAAATGGTCATGGACGGGGCGGGCATCGGCAGCTTCAACTGGCATGTGGTCACCGACGAGGTGGGGTGCGATACCCGCTGGGGCGATGTGCTGGGGCTTGGCCGGGTGGAGTGCGCGCCCATGATGGCGTCGTGGCGCATGCGGGTGCATCCGGACGACCTGCCGGGGTTGGAACGGGCGCGGCGGCGGCATCTTTCCGGGCTCTCGCCCCGTTGCGAGGCGGAATACCGGGTGCAGGGGGCGGACGGCACATGGCGCTGGATTCAGGAAACCGGGCGGGTGGTGGAACGCGACGGCGATGGGTTGCCCCTGCGGGTGGCGGGCATCGTGCGCGACGTGTCCGTCCGGCGGCGCGCGGAAGAGGACCGGCGGCGGCTGTTCAACCTGTCGCCCGACCTGATGTGCGTGGGCGGGATGGATGGGTACTTTCGCGAACTGAACCCCGCCTGGCAGGAAGTGCTGGGCTGGTCCAAGGAGGAATTGCTGGACCGCCCGTGGGTGGCGCTGGTGCACCCCGACGACCAGGCCGACACCATGCAGGGGCTGGACCTCTTGCGCGAGCGCGGCGTGGTTACCAACATGGAGAACCGCACCCAGTGCCGTGACGGCTCATGGCGCTGGATATCCTGGAATTCCGCCTTCGTGCCCGAGCAGGGGCTGATCTACGGCGTGGGGCGCGACGTCACGGCGCTGCGGCGCATGGTGGAAGAGTTGCGCACCAGCGAGGCGCGCCTGCGGGCCATGGCGGCCACGGTGCCGGGGGTGGTGCTGCAATGGCGCGAGGTGCCGGGCGACCGGCGGTTCACCTACGTCAGCCCGCGCAGCCACGAGATACTGGGCCTGCCCCCCGAAGCGCTGCTGCGGGACTGGCGGGCCCTGCCGGTGCACCCGGCGGACCGCACGGTGTGGGAACTTTCGCTGCGCGACGCGGCGGAGCGGCATGGCGACTGGGTGTTCGAAGGGCGGCTGGTGCTGCCCGGCGGCGAGGTGCGCTGGTGGCGGGGCGAGGCCAGGCCCGTGGATGCCGGGCAATCCGGTGCGGCGGACCTGTGCGGGGAACCCGGCATCGTCTACTGCGGCATCATCACCGACACCACCGAACACCGCGAGGCGCAGGAACGGCTGCGCCAACTGGCCACCACGGACGGACTGACCGGGCTGGTCAACCGCAGGCGGTTTCTGGAAGCGCTGGAGCACGAAGTGCAGCGCCACCGCCGCTACGGCACTCCCCTGGCCCTGATCTCCATCGATGTGGACCGGTTCAAGCGGGTCAACGACACCTGGGGCCATGCCGTGGGCGACGAGGTGCTCCGTTCGCTGGCCACCATCTGTCGGGCAGAGGTGCGCGACGTTGACGTCGTGGGGCGCATCGGCGGCGAGGAATTCGCCGTGATGCTGCCGGACACCGCCCCGGAAGAAGCCATGGCCGTGGCAGAGCGGCTGCGGGCGGGCGTGGAGGCTGCGCCGCTGCTGACTGCCGCCGGGCCGCTTACCGTTACCCTGAGCCTGGGCGTGGCCGCCAGCCCGCCGTGCGACGGGGCCGATACGCTGCTGCGCGAGGCGGACAGGGCGCTCTACCGGGCCAAGGCGGGGGGCCGCAACCGGGTGGAGCGGGCGTTTGACCCCAGCGGATCCTGCGGAACGGGCGACGCCGCCGATAGCCTGCTCACCATTCCTTGAAGATGAAGAACGTGGCCACCACGATCAGGCAGAACCCCACGAGATAGTTCCACTTCAACGGCTCGCCCAGATAGAGCACCGAGAAGACCAGAAACACGGAGAGCGAAATGATCTCCTGGATGGTCTTCAGTTCCGTTGCGTTGAAATGGCCGTAACCCGCACGGTTGGCGGGCACCTGGAGGCAGTATTCGAAGAAGGCGATGCCCCAGCTCACCAGTATGGCCACCATGAGCGGGCTGGCCTTGAACTTCAGGTGACCGTACCAGGCGAAGGTCATGAATACGTTGGAAAGCAGCAGCAGGCCGACGGTGACCACCGGCACGGGCAGGGCGAAGGGGACGGGCATGGGACGGCTCCGGTTCGGGGTGCGCGCGGACCGCGACAGGATTCGACATTATCTGACATTATCTGACGGGCGTGACGGGCATGCGGGGCAATGCGCCCCGCGTGGCCGCTGCCTTTTCGCATGGTGTGCGGCGGGTGGCAAGGCGTCCGGCGCGGGCCGCCGCCGCAGGGTGCGGGCGGGTCGTGATCAACTGCCGGGGGCGGATGCGGTGACGTTGCAACGGTGCGGGGCCGCCGACCGTTACCGGTCGGCGGCCCCTGTCCGTCGTCAACATGCGCCGCCACGTGTTGCCACATGCCATCACGCATGGGAGGGCGGCGCGTCCGGATGAAGCCGGGCGCTATCAGGCGCTATTCGGCGGGAGCGGGCGGAACGGGACGGTCGTTGCCGCGATCGTCCTTGCGGTCTTCACGCCGATCATGCCGGTCGTCCTTGCGGTCGTCCTTGCGGTCGTCCCGGCGCTCCATGCGGTCATCCTTGCGTTCCATGTGCTGGTCGCGGCGGTCGTCGCGGCGTTCCATGCGATCGTCCTTGCGCTCCATGTGCTGGTCGCGGCGGTCATCGCGTCGGTCGTCACGATGGTCCTTGCGATCATCCCTGCGTTCCATGCGATGCTCCTGCCGGTCGTCCTTGCGCTCCTTGCGCAGGTCGGGGCGACCATTGGGCGGGGTCTCGTCGTCCGCCCAGGCAGGCAGGGCGGGCAGGGCAACGGCGGCGGCAAGGGCAAGCGAGGCGAACAGGGCGGTGGTCTTCTGCAACATGTCGGTTCTCCTTCATGAAAACCGTGGGTTGGCCCCGCGGGTGCGGTGGCCGGAGTCTGTGAACAGGCGCTCCCGCGTGCAGGCGACAAGGGCCGGAAGGTGCAGTGGGGCGCGCGTGCCGGGCACACCGGCACGTCGAGGCGCATATCGCGCCGAACCCGCGCAAAGTCAACGGCGGCAGCCAGCAAGTTACACTTCGTAACACGCCGTTGCGGGGCGGCAATGGAATGGGGCGGGGCTGCGCGTTACGCCATGGAACTTCGCGCGTCGCGCCGGGCTGTTGCGTGGCGGCGCCACCTGCCGCCGTATTGCGGGCGAGAGCGGCACGCTCGTGGCGCTGGTCGCAAACGCCGCCGCCCCACGGGCGGAGAACCCATGGGGCGGAAAAGGGGGGGACGGGTACGGCGCGGGGCCTCAGGCCTCTTCGTCGGTGATGGTGCCGGTTTCGCGCAGCAGAAGGTCCAGCACCAGTTCTTCCAATGAGCGGTTCTCGTTGGATTTGGCGCGGGTGGCGGCGGCGGTGTCCATGATGTCCGCCTGCGAGGCCAGCGAGGATGCCTGGCTGTCCAGCAACGTTGCGCGTGCCGCGTAGTTGGTGGATGCGGTGCCCACGGTGGTGATGTGCCCGCCCAGCGTGGTGACCATGGCGGCAGCCTTGCCCACGGTGTTGATCTGGGTGCTGGTGAAGGCGTTCTTGAACGACGAAAAGTCGGTCAGGGCCAGGTCGAAGCTGCTGGTGCCGGACTGTATCTCTATGCTGCCGGAACTGCCGGACACGGTGACCCGGTCGTCGGAGGCCCAGACCGAACCGTCCAGCAGGGCAATGCCGTTGTACGAGGTGGAGGCCACGGTCTGGGTGATCTGCGAGGCCAGCGAATTGTATTCCGCCTGCACCGATGCATAGGTCATGGTGCCGGTGGCCACGCCGTTGGCCAGTTCCTGCATGCGGGTGAGGGCGGACTTCAGCGTGGTGGCGCCGGAGTTGGCCAGGTCCATGATGGACTTGGCCTCGGACACGTTGCTGGACGCCTGGCGCAGCATGCCCGCATCTGCCCGCAACCTGCCGGTGAGGGCGGCGGCGGTGGGGTCCGTCACCTTGCGCGACTGGGTTTCGGTCAGCAGCATGTCGCGCAGTGACGTGCCGACGGACCCGCCCATGAACAGCGAATTGGTCAGCATGTCCTGCTGCAGCAGTTGCAGTGAATATTCCACCAGCATGGTGTTCAGCGACTTGTCGCTCACGTCCGCTCCCCGGCGTGTGATGCACTACACCTCATGACGCCTATCGGCATATCTGGCGCAGGCTTTAGGGGGAATTTCGGATTGTTCGCCGTTTCGTGCGGGGGCGCACTGCCCTGGCGGGGCGGCGGGGGCGACAGGGATGGGCAGGACGGGCAGCGGGTGCGGGCCGCTTTTTTTCCGCCTAGGGCGGCAAGGGCTGCGGGCCATGGTGGGGCCATTTGGGGCGGCCGGGGGCAAGCTTGCCGGTTGAACAGGGCACACCGTTTTGCTACATGCTGGGGGCATTGGCGACATGCGTCACACGACCACGCCGCCCCCACGAAACCAAGCCACGCAGATTTCCAAGGATCTCCGGCAAAGGGAATCCGGTGCGACACCGGAGCGGTCCCGCCGCTGTGATCCCCGCGCGCACGACGCGCAACGTCCGCCCCGGCACGGGCGCGAAGCCTCCGCTTCGCCCCGCCGCCGCAGCGCCACTGGCACCGGGTTCCGCCCGCGCCGGGAAGGCGGGCCGGACGGGGGAAAGCCAGAAGACCTGGCCGGAGCGCTTCTTGCCGCCACGGGCACGCGGATGCCCGCAACGGACTCAAGAAGATTCACGGAACACGCCGCGCGCCGAGGGACGTTACCGACGTACCCCCGCGACGCGCCCTACCACGGGCGGCCCGCCGCCGTGCGCCTTTGGCGTGCGGAATTCCGTCGGCCCGCCGTCCGGGAGCCATTGCCCATGCCCCAACATATTCGCAAGCGCGACGGTCGCGTGGAAACCTGGTCCGTGGACCGGGTGGGACACGCCATCAACAAGGCCCTGAAGGCCAGCGGCATCAAGGACCCCCTGCTGGGCAAGCGCCTGGCGCAACGGGTGGAGGCCAAGCTCGACGGCGTGGACATGCCCGAGCAGGAGCAGGTGCAGGACCTTGTCCAGCGCGTGCTGATGGAAGCCCGCCTGTACGCCGTGGCCGAGCGGTACATCATCTACCGCGAAAAGCGCCGCGAACTGCGCAGCCAGAACGAGGCCTATCTTGACGTGGCCCGGATGATCGAAAGCTACCTCGACCGGTCCGACTGGCGCGTCAACGAAAACTCCAACATGGGCCATTCGTTCCAAGGGCTCATCCTGCACATGGCGGGTTCGGTTCAGGCGCGCTACGTGCTGGAAAAGTACCCCGAGGAAATTCGCCTGGCCCACACCCACGGCTATTTCCACATCCACGACCTGTCCTTCGGCCTGGCCGGGTACTGCGCGGGCTGGAGCCTGCGCGACCTTTTGCTGGAAGGCTTCAACCTGAAGGGCCGCTGCTGCGCTTCCCCGGCGCGCCACTTTGACGCGGCCTGCGGGCAGATCGTCAACTTTCTTGGTACCCTGCAGAACGAATGGGCGGGCGCGCAGGCGTTCAACAACATCGACACCTATCTTGCCCCGTTCATCCGCCACGACAAGCTGACCTACGACGAGGTCAAGCAGGGCGTGCAGAAGCTGGTGTACAACCTGAACACCACCTCGCGCTGGGGCGGGCAGAGCCCGTTCACCAACTTTACCCTGGACATGGCCCCGCCCAAGCACATCGCGGGCGAGCCGGTGATCATCGGCGGCGAGTACCAGGACACCACCTACGGCGAATACGCCGCCGAGATGGACATGTTCAACCGGGCGTTCATAGAGGTGATGCTGGAAGGCGACGCCGACGGGCGCATCTTCTCCTTCCCCATTCCCACCTACAACGTCACCCCCGACTTTCCGTGGGACACCGATACCGGCAAGATGCTGCTGCGCATGACGGCCAAGTACGGCGCCCCCTACTTCCAGAACTTCATCAACTCGGACCTCAATCCCGAGGACGTGCGCTCCATGTGCTGCCGCCTGCAGATGGACCTGCGCGAAATCCGCAAGCGTACCGGCGGCCTGTTCGGCTCGGGCGACCTTACCGGCTCCATCGGCGTGGTCACCCTGAACCTGCCCAAGTACGCGTACCTGGCCCAGGGCGAGGAAGACTTCCTCGACATGATCACCGAGTACGCGGAGATGGCCCGCGACGCGCTGGAATTCAAGCGCAAGCTGTGCACCCAGATGCTGGAGGCGGGCATGTTCCCGTTCTCGCGCCGCTACCTCAAGAACGGCTACGCAGGGCACTTCTCCACCATCGGGCTCATCGGCGGGCACGAGGCCTGCCTGAACCTCTTGGGCAAGGGCATCGAAACCGAGGCCGGGCTGCGCCTGATGAAGCGCGTGCTGCACCACCTGCGCGAACTTACCGTGCGCTTCCAGGAAGAGACCGGGCACATGTACAACCTTGAAGCCACGCCCGGCGAAGGCACCTGCTACCGCCTTGCGCGCATCGACCGCGCCCTGTACGAAGACATTGCGACTTCGGGCGGGGACACGCCGTACTACACCAACTCCACCCTGCTCCCCGTGGGCTTCACGGAAGACGTGTTCGCCGCGCTGGAGCACCAGAACGAGTTGCAGACCCTGTACAACGGCGGCACGGTGTTCCACTCCTTCCTTGGCGAGGCCGCGCCCGACGAGGCCTCGGTAAAGAACTACCTGCTGAAGGCCATGCAGAAGACGCGCATCCCGTACATCTCGGTCACGCCCACCTTTTCGGTGTGCCAGACCCACGGCTATCTGCGCGGCGAACACATGAACTGCCCCGAGTGCGGCGAAGAGGCGGAAGTGTACACCCGCGTGGTGGGCTACTACCGCCCGGTCAGCCGCTGGAACCTCGGCAAGCAGCAGGAATACAAGGAGCGGGTGGAGTACGGCATGGGCTCGTTCTGCGGTTGCGGCGCCCCCGCGACCGAAGTGGACATGAAGCTGCCGGAACCCGCCACGGCGGAATAGCACGAGATGATCGGTGCCGCGTGGCTCCCGTCCGCACGGGGGGCGCGCGGCTCCATACCATGACCCGAACCCGGAACCGCCATCGGTTCCACCCGTGACCCCCGTGATCCTGAACGCCACACAGCTCGAAGCCATCCGCCAGCGCAACGACGAGGAACTGCGTCGGGGCGCGCACGCCACGCCGGGCTACCCGGCGCACACCGTGCGCGACCTGTTGCAGACCGTGGAAGCGCTGAAGAAGGAAAAGAAGAAGTGGCAGCGCCTGGCCCAGGAACGCGGGCAGGCCCTGGACACGGTGCGCGAGGTACTGGACGCGGTGCGCCCCGCCGATGGGCGCAACGGCAACGGCCATGCCGGGCTTGGAGCCCGCGACCGCGATGCCGAACCCGATGCCCGCCAGTCGCTGGTGGGTGCGGACGGCGGCGATGCCCCCTTGCGGGAGTGATCCGCACGGGCCTCGCAGCATATACGGAATGAACAGCCGCCCGGCATGCCCCGCGCATGCCGGGCGGTTTTGCGTCCGGCGGCGGGTGCGCCACCGCGCCGACATGGCGGGCCGGGCGAAAGGGGTGAACGGGCGTAAAGGACGCGGAAGCAGGCGATGCGGCGCGGAAAGATGCCGGGGCGCAGAGTGCGGCGCGCAAAGGCAAACGGCCGCCAAACGGGGGCGGCCGAGAGATGTCCGAGGTGCCGGGGCAGGGGGTGTGCGTGAAGCGGTGGGGCCAGCCCGGTGAATTACCCGGTGGGCTGTCGGGAGGTGTCGGGCACGTGTCGGGCACGTGTCCGGCGAATTGCCCGGAAATTGCCTGGCGAATTGGCCAGCTAATTGGCCTGGGGGCTATTTCTCGGGCGCGGGCACGGGGTACTGTTCGCGGTAGATGATCCGGCCTTCGGACTCCAGTTCCACCACCAGGGACTGGACGTCGGCGGGGGCCACTCCGTCGGGCAGCGGCGCGGAAGTGACCATCTTCTTGAAACGCGAGATCTGGAAACGGATGGTGTCCGGGTCCACCTTCAGGGGCAGAATGCGCCCGTCGGCAGCCTGTACGGACAGCACGGCCTGACCGGCCAGCAGCTTCTTGGGGTCGGGATTGGTCAGGTCGAAGTTGATGCGCAGCCGCTTGCCCGATCCGTGGCGCACGGCCACGTTGTCCACGCGGGCCTCGCCGGTGCTGAGGGCCTCGCGGGCCTCGCCGGGGGAGTCGGCCACGGCGGCGGCCACGGCCTGGCTGGCCGCATCGGGCACGCGGGCGTCGGCACCGTTGGCGAGGGAACCCGATGCGCTGGTGGACGGCTGGTTGGCCGTCTGGCCCTGCGCCTGCCCATTCGCCTGGCCGGGCACTGCCACCACACCGTCACCCGCCCCGTTGGCGTCACCCGGGGTGGCAGGGGCCGGAGCGGGCGGAGAGGCCAGGGCTGCGCTGCCCAGCAGGGAGCGCAGTTCCTCCGGATCGCTGCCGCGCAACAGCGATTCGAGGTTGGAAAGCCGCTCCAGTTCCACCCGTGCTTCCTTCAACTCCCGGTCGAGGGACTGGTTCTGGCTCATCAGCGCCCGGTTGGCCTGCCAGAACGAGAAACCGGCCCATACCCCGAAGGTGGCCAACAGCGGCAGCAACACCAGCGAAACGGTGAGCAGTCGCAGGGCCAGGGGGCTCACGCGCAGGCGACGCACGCGGCAGTCGTCGCGCATGAGCAGCAGGCTGTATTTCTCGTCGGTCATCATCGGGCGGCAGGGCTCCATTCTTCCTTGACGATTTCCCAGCCCTGGCCGTCCTGGCGCAGCAGCAGGGTCTTCACGCCCCGGTCACCGTTGCCGGTGACGTCGCGGTAATCCTGGGTCATGTCGGCGCGCACGCCGCCAGCCACGGCCTCTATGCGCAGGCCCTTCAACTGGACCTTGGCGGGCTTGGCCTTGCGCCACAGTTCCTGCTTCTGCTGGCGGATGGCCGCGGCACCCTTGCGCGGGGCCTGGTCGGCGTCGTCGGCGTAACAGGCGATGTAGCCCTTCACGTCGCCGCGTTCCCATGCCTTGCGCCATTTTTCGACAAAGGCCGTGACCTGGGGCGATACCGTTTCGAGGTAGTTGGCCTCCATGCCCACGTCGGCGGGAACCCATTCCATGCCCACGATGCGGTACTCGCCCTTCTTGTCGGGCTGCCAGTACAGGCGGCGGATGCCTTCGGTGGTCATGTTGGGGGCGCGGTAGTACTGGTTGAACCAGGTTACCCAGTAGCCGGGGCCCTGCATCACCTGCACGTCGGAAACAGAAGTCTGGACCCACGCCAGTTGCTTGAACAGCCGTTCCTTCTGGGTGCGGAACGCGGAAAAGGATTCTTCCTGCGCGGCGGTGTAGGCGTCCGGGTCGTAATAGTCGAACATGGCGGGCGAGCGCGAACCCCATGCCTTTGCCCAGCCCTTGACCTTGTCTTCCAGCTTGCGCGCGGTGGCCTTGTCTTCCTTGGTGGGGGAGGCATCGGTACCCACGTCCCCGGCCACGGCCACGAGAGTGCCGGGCACGAACAGCTTGCCCGCCTTGTCGATGTCGGCCCGGTTCAGGGCAATGCAGCCCTTGGTCTCGCGCGGGATGATGTCGTGCCCCTTGCTGTGGATCCAGATGCCGGAGCCGGTCTTGCGGCGCAGCCTGTCCACGGGGTTGGGGTAGTTCAGGGTGTAGGCGATGCCGCCGTACATCTCCATGTCCAGCCCGGCGGCCAGCTTGTTGACCACGAAGTAGATGCCTTCGGGGGTCTTCAGGTCGCCAGCCGTCTGCTTGTCGCCCGTGGCCTGCCCGGTGGTGCAGACGTAGCTGGCGGCAAGCTTGAGGGGGCTGTGGCGCTCGTAGATGTGCAGCTTCTGGTCTTCCTTGTCCACGGCCACCAGGCGGCGCGGCGTGCCCGCGTCGTCCGGGATGCGCACGTGCCACCCGTCGGCGGCGGCGGAAAGGGGACAGAAAAGCGAAAGCAGCAGGGCAGCGGCAGGCAGCAGGCGGTGAAGGGCGCGGATGGTGCTTCGATGCATCTCGGTGCGCGGGCTGTGCACCCCCAGGGGGGCGCGGTGATCCGTCGAAACGGCGGATGGGGTGCCTGTGCCCCCGTCTAGGTGACCGACGCGCGCCGCATTGGCGCGGTGTCGGTCGGGGGCTGGCCGCCGGGGCCTTGTGCTGTATCTGTCGGCGCAGCCGGTGGGACCAGGCTGTGCCGGACGTTCTGCCCACCTCTCCGAAGCGAGGCGCCATGGGCAGGTATGGTTCGAAAACGCTCGTTGCGTCAAACAGGCCACGCGGAACGGGCGGCTAGGAACGTGCGGCGTCCACCAGTTCCTTGCGGGTAAAGATCGAGATCAGGTCGTACCCGGCATCCTTGATGGCCTGCCTGCCGCCTTCCTCACGGTCCAGTACGGTGCACACCGCCACGATGCGCAGGCCGGCGGCCTCTACCCGTTCGCAAGCCTTTAACAGGGAACCGCCAGTGGTGACAACGTCTTCCAGCATGGCCACGGGGTCTCCGGGGGCAAAATTGGCAAGGCCTTCCACGTACTGGTCGGTGCCATGCCCCTTGGGCTGCTTGCGCACGATGAAGCCCGCCAGCGGGCGACCCCGCTCGTGCGAGATGACCGTGGTGGCGGAGATCAGCGGGTCGGCGCCCAAGGTCATGCCGCCCACGCCCACCACCGGGACGTCGCGCAGCAGGTCGTTGAACAGCGAACCGATGAGCCACGAACCCTCGGCGTGCAGGGCTGTCTGCTTGCAGTCGAAGTAGTAGTCGCTCTTCCGGCCCGAAGTAAGGGTGAAATCGCCCTCACGGTATGATTTTTCCACAAGCAGGCGGGCCAGGCGGGTGCGAAGGTCGTTCATGGGTATCCTTGCGATGGCGGGTGTGCGTGGTTCCGTGGTCCGGTGCCCTTGCGTTGTCTGGCATCATGCGTCTGGGCATCATGCGTTGGGGCGCCGTGCGTTCGCGCACCGGGCGGATGGACCGCCCGGTATGTCTTAGCTGCGGCCGAACACCCGCTGGAAGATCATGTTTTCGTGGCGCAGATAGTAGCCGGGATCAAACAGTTCATCAAGGACGGAGGGAGCAAGGCGCGCGGTGATGTCCGCGTCGGCCCGCACCATGTCCGGGAAAGGCTTTCTTGTTTCCCAACTCTGCATGGCGCAGCGCTGCACCATCACGTAGGCCTCCTGGCGGGCCATGCCCGATTCCACCAGGGCCAGCAGCACGCGCTGCGAGTAGTACAGCCCGTACGAACCGGCCAGATTGCGGTCCATGTTCTCGGGGATCACCCGCAGGTTGGACAACAGGCCCGACAGGCGGTGCAGCACGTAATCCATGAGGATGGTGGAGTCGGGCATGATCACCCGTTCCACCGAGGAATGGCTGATGTCACGCTCGTGCCACAGGGCCATGTTTTCCATGGCGGCCAGCGAGTTGGTGCGGATCAGGCGCGAAAGGCCGGTCATGTTCTCCGCCGAGATGGGGTTCTTCTTGTGCGGCATGGCCGACGAACCCTTCTGTCCCTTGGCGAAGCCTTCTTCGGCCTCCAGCACTTCGGTGCGTTGCAGGTGGCGCAGTTCCACGCACAGCCGTTCCACGCCGCCGGCGGCCAGCGCCAGCGAGGTGAAGAAATGGGCGTGCCGGTCGCGCTGGATGACCTGGGTGGAAATGGGGTCCACGGCCAGGCCCAGGATTTCGCAGGCGATGGCCTCAACGCGGGGATCGAGCATGGCGTAGGTGCCCACGGCGCCGGAAATCTTGCCCACGCGCACGCTTTCAAGCCCATCGCGGAAGCGGGCCACGTGGCGCTGGAATTCGGCGTGGAAGCCCGCCATCTTCAGGCCGAAGCTGGTGGGTTCGGCGTGGATGCCGTGGGTGCGGCCCATGCACAGGCGGCCCTTGTTGGCGAAGGCCAGCGTTTCCAGGGTGGACAGCAGCCGTTCGAAGCCCTTCAGGATCAGTTCGCCAGCCTGGGCCAGCAGCAGGCCGTTGGCCGTGTCCACGATGTCCGACGAGGTGCAGCCCAGATGAATGAGCCGGGCCGGGGGCCCCACCTTTTCTTCCACGGCGGTGAGAAAGGCGATGACGTCGTGGCGGGTTTCCTGTTCGATTTCCAGGATGCGGTCCACGTCGAAGTCGGCCTTTTCGCGGATGATGCGCATGTCGTCCGCACCGATGACACCCAGGCGGTGCCATGCCTCGCACACGGCCAGTTCCACGTCGAGCCAGGCGCGGAAGCGGTTTTCGAGGGTCCAGATGCGGGCCATCTCTGGGCGGGAGTAACGGTCGATCATCGTGGCTTCCTTGCTGATGCAGTGCTGGTGCTGTTGCGTGGGTCGCCGGGGCGGCATGGCTGGCCGACGGGGCCGGTGCGCCTTGATTTCCTGGCCGGTACGACGCGTGCCGATGCGCACGGCCATGCGCGGGTAATCTGCGGAGCATCCGTGGATATGGCGCGGGGCATCCACGGGGCTGGCGCGGATCTGGCGCGGAACTGGCGCGAAGCCGGGACCGCTCGTGAAAAGGGGCAGCCTTGCTGGCTGCCCCGGGATGCTACGAGCCTGTGGCCGACGCGGCGGCGCAGCCGCCCGACGGGGCGGCCGAGGCACACTTGGCCGGGCTTTCGCCCGAAGTGGCGGTGCCGGAGGACGCGGCAGGGGCGGTGGAGGCACCGGAATCGCCGGAGCCGCCGGAGCCGCCGGAGCCGTTGGACCCTGCGTCGCCGTTGCCGGAGGCTTCCGCGCCCGCACCCGCGCCCGCGTGCGCATCGGTGGTCGAGCGGTTGCCGTAGTCGGTGACGTACCAGCCGCCGCCCTTGAGCACGAAGCTGGTGTTGGACACGATGCGATCGGCGTGGCCACCGCACACCGGACAGGAGCGGGGGGCTTCGTCGAAGGTCTTCAGCCATTCCTCGAAGATCTGCTCGCAGTCGCTGCAACGATATTCGTAGATGGGCATGCTACCCTCCTTGCAGAACCTACGCGTGATGCACGAGCCTAAACAGCGTCGTACGCGTTGTCAAACGGGAAGGCCATGCGATGGAGCACGGAACGACATGCACGGCGGTGTGGTGCCGTGCGACGGGTGGGGCGTGGTCACCGCCATGCCCGCTGCCGGGTGCTGCATGCATGGCGAGGTATATGTTCCGGATGGTGCATGGATCGTCCTGCGCACCCCATGCATGCCGCATGCAGTGCGGCGTGTGGGGCGGATGCGTGGGGGCGACCCGCACCGCAGGAAGCACACGCGCCTCGGGCGACGTGCCACCGGGGGCACGTTGCGCGAAGCGCGGGGCGTTCTTGCGGCGGAACGAAAAACCTGGATGCCTTAGGACTTGGCGGCGGCCTTCGCTTCGCGCACGCGCTGCTTCAGACGCTTTTCGCGGCGCTGACGGCGACGATCCAGTTCTTTCTTGCGTTCGATCTTCTTGTGGGCCATGGGGGACTCCTCCGTGAAATCGCGTGAGATAAGAGGGACCACCTATCGCGAACCACGGGTTTTGTCCAGTGGTGCGTGCCAGGTGAGCCAAGTGAACCGGATGAACGGGATGGGCCAGCGCGCGGGCCGGGGTCAGCGGTCGAAGTAGCCGCTCACCGGTCCGCCCGCGTCAATGGCGGCATCGCCGAAGCCGTGCCGGGCCAGTATCCGGAGCAGGTCTGCGGATGAGGGGCGCTGCGCCATGCCGCCAGTATCCGTAGTGCCTGCCGCCACATTTTCCGCCGCCGCGTGCGCCGGGCCGATTTGCAGGCGGGGCGGGGCATTCGGCGCCAGCCGCAGGCGAAAGTCCCACAGGCCAAGATTTTCCAGTTCTTCTTCCGCCTCGGCCAGCCGGGCCAGGGTGGCCGCGTCCGGCTGCATGCCGTAGGCCAGCCGGGTAAGCAGGCAGGGGCGGGCGGCCTGATCCGGCCTGTCCATGCCGGTGCGCGCCGCCCATTGGCGGATGTTGGCCTTGGACAGGCCCGCTTCGGCCAGCGGCGAGCGGATGCCCAGTTCGCCCAGGGCGCGCAGGCCGGGGCGGTAGGCGGTCAGGTCGTCGGCATTGGTGCCGTCGCACAGGGGCAGGGGGGCGGCCGTGGCCTGCAGGGCGGTGAAGGCCGCGTGCTTGCAATGGTAGCAGCGGTCGCGCTGGCCCGCAGCGATGGCCGGTATGCCCAACGGGTTCAGCGGTACGGTGACGAAAGCGGCCCCGCGTTCGGTGGCCCAGCGGCGCGCCTCTTCCGTTTCGCGCGGGGGCATGTGCGGGCCGGTGATGTGCAGGGCGGTGACGCGGCAGCCCGCCAGCAGGGCGGCGTGGGTCAGGAAGCGGCTGTCCAGCCCGCCGGAAAGGGCCACCGCCAGTTCCGGCATGGTGGCCAGCAGGTCTTTCAGGGTGGGGGGCAGATCCTGCACGGCAGGGAGCGGCGTACTGGGGCGCGGGGTGTCGGTGTTGGTCATGTGGTGTGCCTGGTGGGGGGATGGGATGCCTTGTCGAAGCACAAGGTAGTGCTTCGGCGCAATACGGCAAGCCCTCGCCAGACCGGAAAGGCGAAACCCGCCGGGTGCGCGTTGTCTGCGTGCGCCCGGCGGGTAGTTCAGTTCGTGTGGCTGCCAGAGGCTTTCTCCAAAGCAGGCACTTCGTTCGTTGGCGAGGAAAACGAGTCTGCCATGAGGGAGTGCGGCAGCCGTTATGCGAGTCTTCGAGCATTACGGATGGCGACCGCAACGCGTACTCTTATCGTATTCGGCCGATATGGCAGGCGAAGTTTGACGAAGCCAACGGGCGAAGGGGCAATTTGGAGGAAATCCTTACGCCGAGGGCAGCAGTTCCACTGGCTCGGTAAGCAGGAATTCGCCCTTTTCGATCCACGCCTTCAGCGTGTTGGCCACTTCCAGCGACAGCGGGTAGCTGGTCATGGGCACGGTTTCCACCTTCTTGCCCATGATCTCCACCTCGCCGCTCTTCAGGTCTTCGTAGGTCACGTGCTGGATGACCCGCGGCAGGCAGTTGGGGTAGTCGTGCCCGTAGTCCTTGACCGGCATCTGGATGTCGCTGTCGTCCACGCCGGTGAACCAGGCGATTTCCTCGTTCAGGATGGGGATGGGAATGCCCACGCCCACGGCCAGCGAGCAGCCGTAGCCCAGGAAGGACAGGCCGCGCAGGTAGCGCGGGTTCATGCCCTTCAGGTCGCCCTTCAGCATCAGGGTGCCCGCCGGGGAAAGCGGCAGGCCGCGCTCGGTGCGCTTGGGCGCCGCCACGTGCTGCGTGCCCGCCCCAAGGACGTACCCCGTGCCGCCGCCCAGGAATATCCGGGTGCCAAGGCCGATGGTGCGGAACAGCGGGTCGTTGAACAGCGGCGATATGCGGCCCGCCGTGGCGAAGTTGACGTTGCGCAGGTTGGGCTTCAGCGGGCCCATGTACGTGTAGATGATGCGGCTCGTCAGGTTCACGGCCGCGTTGTAGTTCTGGTAGCAGTTGCGCGGGTTCAGCAGGTGTGCATAGGGCAGCTCGGACAGGGTGATCTTCTTGTCCAGCGACTTGCGCGGGTAGCAGTCGGTGCCGTAGGCTTCTGCCCGCAGATGCACGGCCTTGCCGCGCACAAGGTCCTCGATGACATGGCCGCCGCCGTACTTGAACCGGCCGGGGTAGACCTTGTTCAGCGGATCGTCCTCGGTGGGTTCGGTGGCGCCCAGGTAGGAATCCACGGCGGCAAGCCCCGCGTACGCGGGCACGTCGTTCATCCAGACCTTCGAGGTCTTGAGGGTGGGCGGGTCCTGCTGGCCGATGTTGAAGAGCAGCCCGGAGGAGCACATCGGCGAGAAAGTCCCGGTGGTGACGACGTCGATTTCGCGGGCGGCCTTTTCCTTGCCCATTCGACGGACGGCCTCGGTCATCTCCTCGGCATTCAGAACCACGGCCTTGCCTTGGCGAATGCGTTCGTTGATTTCCGCGATCGTCTTGTTCACCTTGAAACTCGCCATTTTGCTATCCTCCGTTGGTGGCGCGAGCGCCGTTTCATTACATCAGGATATCAGCATATGGAAAAGCAGTCCGGATTGCAACCCGCAAAAAAAGGGGGGCCCTGTGCAGGCCCCCCGAAATCGGCAGATTGATCCGTGGGTAGATCGCCGGATCGGTCGGGAATCCCTCAGGATGATTGCCCCAATCGTTCCAGGGCCTGGCGCGCCAGTTCGAAGTCCGGATCCAGTTCCAGCGCCACCTGCAGGCAGCGTTCGGCGTAGTCGCGCCCGCCCGCCCGCATGAACACGAGGCCCATGTTGAAGGCGATGGTCTTGTCGCGCCGGGGCAGATCGGGGTTGATGGTCATGGCCTTCAGCATGTTGGACCGCGCGTCGCGGAATTCCTTGCCTTCGGCGAAGGCCATGGACATGTTGTAGTACAGGTTTTCGTCGTCCGGCGCGATGCGCAGGGCCTTCTGGTACTCAATGGTGGCATCGCGCCACTTGCCCTGCTTGCGCAGGGCGATGCCCAGGCGGTTGAAGGTGCCAAGGTCGCCCCGGTCCAGCATGTCGCCCTTGGCGTCCAGCGCCTTGCGCAGGAAGCGTTCCGCCCGTTCGGGGTCGCGCTCGCTGTAGATGCTCGCGATGCGTTCGGAAATGTCGCCGATATAGGCCATGGCCTCGCGCGTGGCCTGGGTGACGGCCAGTTCGAAGAGCTCTTCGGCCCGTTCCTGGTTGCCCATCTCCACATGGATCTCGCCCATGTCCACCTTGCGCTCCACGTTGAGGGGCGAGAGGCGGTCCAGCTTTTCCAGGTAGCCCAGTTGGGCCTCGTTGTCGCCGATCAGCTTGTTCAGGTCGGCCAGCTTCTTCAGCGGCTCCAGATACAGGTCGGCGTTGCGGCTGGCTTCCTCGAAGCATTCACGGGCGCGGTCCATCTTGCCCAGCGCCTGGTAGGCGTCGCCCATGACCAGCAGCCCGGCGGCGCTGTTGGGCTTCAGCTCCAGTATCTTGCGGCAGACCTTCAGCGCGCTTTCGTGCGACCCCTGCTGCACCATGGCCCGCGCCGTGTCGATGAGCTGGCCCAGCTTGCCCTGCGGCTTGATGGTGAAGGCGATCTTTTCGATCAGCGTGTTTACCGAAATGGGCTTGCTGATGAAGTTGTCCGCGCCGATTTCGTGCAGCAGCACCAGGCGCTGGCGCTCCGTCTCGCCGGTGAGGATGATGATTTTCACGTCCGAGTAGGCGTTCTTGACCTGCCGGACAAGAATGCCGGTGTCGCGGCCTTCCAGCATGCGCTCCATGAACACCAGCACGTTTTTCTTGCGCATGGAGACATCACGGATGGACTTGATGATGTAGTCGGTGTTGGTGACCACCGAAAGGGCGTCCGTGGCGATGGCGAGATGCTTGGCAACCGTGTTGCGCAACAGCGAGATGAAGTTCTGGTCGTCGCTCACCACGAGGAAGTAGCCCTTCTTCTCGCTGATGAATTCGACGACGGTACTCTCGTACTGCTTCTGCTTGAGTTTCAGGTTGATGTTGCTCGCCATGCTTGCTCCTTGCGGCATGCATCCCCCCCCCGCAGAGGGCGCTGGCCTGTGGGTATGTCGTCCGTACCGGGCACGGGTGGGACGGTAGGTACGCGTGCCGGGCTTGTCAATCCGATCGGTGGCTGACGCCGTTTGGGTAAGCGGTGGCTGACGGCGTCTGGGGAGGCGACGTCCGACGCCGTCCGGATACGCGACGACTGGTCCCGCCTGGAGGCATGCCTGGCATTGTCCCGCGCCCCCTCGCCGGACGATCCTGGCCTGTCCCCGGGTTCCCCCAGCCGGTTCCGGTGGTGAAGCGTCCGGGCGTCCTGCGGCCTGGGCTGTTCCCCCCACACTGCTCCGCCCGCAAGCCTAGCACAGTCCACGGGGCGTGGCGAGTCGTGCGGGTTCGCTCCCCATGCCGCAGCCGTGCCGAAGGCTGCGGCATTTCGAGGACTGCGGGCCCCCCCTTCCGCGTGGCAGGGCGTCGCGCGTGTCCCCGGCTATTTCCGCGCCGCGCCCTGCGCCGCCACGGCCTTGGCCTTGGCCTCGGCCACTGTCGGGTCGCCAAGGTAACGGTGGCCCAGCGGGTGCAGTGTGCCGTCCAGCGTGTAGACCAGCGGCAACCCGGTGGGGATGTTCAGCTTGGTGACGGCGTCCGGGGTCATCCCGTCCAGGTGCATGACCAGGGCGCGCAGGCTGTTGCCATGGGCGGCCACCAACACCCGCCGCCCGGCCAGCACCTGCGGCGCGATGACGTCGTGCCAGTAGGGCAGCACGCGGGCCACGGTTTCCTTCAGGCTTTCGCTGGCGGGCAGCACGTCGGGGGCAAGGCCCGCGTAGCGGGCGTCCCCGGCGGGGTTGCGCGGGTCGTCGGGTGGCAGGGGCGGCGGCGGGGTGTCGTAGCTGCGCCGCCATTCGAATACCTGTTCCTCGCCGAAGCGGGCGGCGGTTTCCGCCTTGTCCAGCCCTTGCAGCCCGCCGTAGTGGCGCTCGTTGAGCCGCCAGTGCTTGTGCACCGGCAGCCAGGACAGCCCCATTTCGTGCTGCACGATGTACAGGGTGCGGATGGCCCGGGTAAGCACCGAAGTGTGGCAGACGTCGAAGGACAGCCCTTCGTCCGCCAGCAGGCGGGCGGCATCGCGCGCCTCCTGCTCGCCCTCGGGCGAAAGGTCCACGTCCGTCCAGCCGGTGAAGCGGTTTTCCAGGTTCCACGCGCTTTGCCCGTGGCGCAGAAGTACCAGCGTATGCATGTGCCCTCCCGTCGGCCGGTATGCAGCCGGTGCGCGTGCCCGTGGCGGGCGCCCGGTCAGTCGGCCGTCTGGATGTTGTACCCCTTCAGCTTGCGGTACAGATGGCTGCGCTCGATGCCCACGGCCTCGGCCAGCCGGGTGACGTTGCCGCCGCACTCCGCAAGGCGCGCGGCCAGGTATTGCGCCTCGAAGGCAGCGCGGGCCGCCTTCAGGTCCATGCCGGGGGCCAGCAGGGCGGCCATGTCGGCCAGGTGGTCCGGCTGGGACGAACCCGGATCGGATCCCTGGCCGGAAACGGTCCCGGCTGCGCACGCTGCCCTTGCCCCCGCCCCCGCGCCACCGTTCATGCCCGCCCCGGGCCGGGGCAGGAATTCCGGGGGCAGCATGCCCCGTGTTACCTCCTGCCCCGCGTGCAGGATCAGCATGCGTTCTACGAAGTTGCGCAGCTCGCGCACGTTGCCGGGCCACGGATAGTGCGCCAGCGCCTCTTGCGCGTCGGGAGCGAAGGTGGCCGGGCGCACGCCGTAGTCGCGGGCCAGGCGCTGCGCGAACAGGTCCATGAGCAGGGGCACGTCGCCCTCGCGTTCGCGCAGGGGGGGCAGCACCAGCGGGAACACCCGCAGCCGGTAGTACAGGTCCTCGCGAAAGGTCCCGGCGGCGATTTCGTCTTCCAGGTTCTTGTTGGTGGCGGCGATGACGCGCACATCCACGCGCATGGTGCGGTGGCCGCCCACCCGTTCGAACTGTTGTTCCTGCAGGATGCGCAATATCTTGGCCTGGGTCTTCAGGCTCATGTCGCCGATTTCGTCCAGGAACAGCGTGCCCTTGTGGGCCATTTCGAACTTGCCCGCCTTGGCAGCATCCGCCCCGGTGAAGGCGCCCTTCTCGTGCCCGAACAGTTCGCTTTCGATGAGTTCTTCCGGAATGGCCGCGCAGTTCACGGCCACCAGGGGGCGGTCGGCCCGGCGGCTGCCCGCGTGGATGGCCCGCGCCGCCAGTTCCTTGCCGGTGCCGTTTTCTCCGGTGATGAGCACCCAGGCGTCGGTGGGGGCCACCCGCGCGATCTGCCCGCGCAGGGTTTCCATCACCGGCGAGCGGCCGTTCATTTCATCGGCGTGGGCCGTGGGCAGGCTGTCGCGCAGGGCCTCGTTCTCGCGGCGCAGGTCGCCGTATTCCAGGGCCCGCTGCGCGGCGATGAGCACTTTTTCCAGCGACAGGGGCTTTTCGATGAAGTCGTGCGCACCCTTGCGGATGGCGGTGACCGCCGTTTCGATGGTGCCGTGGCCGGAAATCATGATCACCGGCAGGTCGGGGCGCTGGGCGTGCAGTTGATCCAGCACGGCCAGGCCGTCCATGCCGGGCATCCAGATGTCCAGGAACACCAGGTCGGGGGTCTCGCGGGCCAGCAGGGCCAGGCCGTCCTCGCCGCTGGGGGCCTCGAGCACCTCGAAGCCTTCGTCTTCGAGAATGCCGCGCAGGGAAAAGCGGATGCCGTCTTCGTCGTCGATGATCAGGATGCGGGCGTGCATGGCGTGTCCGGTTGCGGGTGCGGAAAGGTGGTGATCAGGAAAGGATGAAGCCGTCGTGGAACAGGCTGACGCACACGTCCACCATGTTGCGGTCGTACCGCGTGCCGCGCCCGGCGGCAATCTCCGCCAGGGCCGGGCCCAGCCCCAGCGAGGCGCGGTAGGGACGGTGCGAGGACATGGCCTCCACCACGTCGGCCACGGCCAGGATGCGCGCCTCGGGCAGGATGGCCTCGTCCGAAAGGCCGTTGGGGTAGCCGGTGCCGTCCAGCCGCTCGTGGTGTTGCAGCACGATCTGGGCCACCGGCCAGGGGAATTCGATTTCCTTCAGGATGTCGTAGCCCACCTGGCTGTGGGTGCGCATGATGCCCATTTCCAGGTCGGACAGGCGAGTGGGCTTGGCCAGAATTTCCGCCGGGATGTGGATTTTGCCGATGTCGTGCAGCATGCCCGCCACGCGCAGTCCTTCCAGCCGTTCGCCCGAAAGGCCCACCCGCACGGCCATGGCGTGGGCCAGTTCCGCCACGCGCGCCTGGTGGCCCGCCGTATACGGGTCGCGCTTTTCGGAGGCGGTGGCCAGGGCGGAAACGGTCTGGCGCAGGGTACGGCGCAAGTCCTCGACGCTGCGGCGCAGGGCCGCCTCCGACTGGCGGCGTTCGGTGATGTCGCGGAACACCAGCACCGTTCCCACCCGGTGTCCATCGGGGTCGGCCAGGGGCGAGGCGCTCATCTCTATGGGGTGCGCGCGGCCATCAGGGCCGTGCACGAAGGCTTCGGTCATGGCCGTCGGCCCCGAGTGCGCGGGGGAAGTGAAGGCACCCGTGGAGGCGGGCAGCCCCGACACTCCCGACAGGCCCGACAGGCCCGACATTTCCGACAGGCCCGGCAGGCCCGCAGGGGCGGGGGGGACGGCACTCGGCAAAGGCTGGGCCAGCAGGTCGTTGGGGTCTTGCAGGCCGTGCCCGTTGCCGTTGGGCCGGATGTCCACGTGGTCCGCGAAATGGCGATCGATGCAGGTATGGTGGTCTGCACCGGTCATGGCTTCGGCACTGGCGTTGATGTAAGTGATGCGGCCGTGGCGGTCCACGGTGAGCACCGCGTCGGCGATGGAGCGCAGGGTGGTGGCGAACCAGCGTTCCTTGCGCCGGGTTTCGTGATCCATCTGGTGCTTGTACAGCGCCATCTCGATGCTCGTGCGCAGGTCGCGGTCTTCGAAGGGCTTCAGCAGGTAGCCGAAGGGCTCGGTGATCTTGGCGCGTTGCAGGGTTTCCGGATCCTCGTGCGCGGTCATGTAGATGACGGGCACGGCGTGCTGGGCCAGAATGCGCCCGGCGGCATCAATGCCGTCCATGCCCGCGCCGAGCACGATGTCCATCAGCACGAGGTCGGGCTTTTCGGCACGGGCCACTTCCACGGCCTGCTCGCCGCTGGTGGCCAGCACCGGTTCGCCGTAGCCGAGCGACCGCAGCCTGCGGCGCATGTCCAGCGCCGAAACGGGTTCGTCCTCGACCAGTAGTATCTTGCAGTATGCCATGCCCGCTCCGGAGCTGTGGAATGTCATGTTTCGCGCCGGGAAGCGCCCGGTGCGAGGGGCGTCAGGCCGCCAGCAGGTCCGCCAGCGCTGCGTGCAACGTGGGGAACCGGAACGCGTAGCCGCAATCGGCCAGCCGGTCCGGCGGGGCCACCTGTCCGGCCAGCAGGGCTTCTTCCGCCAGTTGACCAATGACCAGCCGCAGGACGAAGGCGGGCGCGGGAAGCGCGGGCAGCCAGGCCGGGCGCCTCATAACGCGGTTCAGTTCCGCCGTGAACCCGGCGTTGTCCACGGCCTGCGGCGCGGCAAGGTTGTACGGGCCGGAGCAGGCCGGGCTATCCAGCAGGTGCAGGATGGCCCCCACCTCGTCCGCCAGGTGTATCCACGGGAACGCTTGCCTGCCGGTGCCCAGCGGACCGCCCAGCCAAGCCCGGAACGCGGGCAGCATGCGCTCCAACGCGCCCCCGGCGCCCAGCACCACCCCGCTGCGGATGATGCAGCGCCGCACGCCCATGGTCTGGGCCGGGGCGGACGAAGCCTCCCACCGGGCGCAGGTTTCCGCCAGAAATCCGGCCCCGGGCGGGTCGCCTTCGCCGCAGCGCGGGGCGGTGGCCATGTCGGGCCAGGCGCCATAATACCCCACCGCCGAAGCCTGCACCAGCACCGCCGGAAGCCCGGCACCGTTCATGGCGCCCAGCGCAGCGGCCACGGCCTGTCCCGCCGCCACGCGGCTGTCCACGATGCGTGCCTTGCGCTGCGGGGTCCAGCGGCCACCGGCAATGTTCTCGCCCAGCAGGTTGACCACCGCCTGGGCGTTCTCCAGCAGGCGGGCCAGCGGTTCCGGGTCGCGACCGTTCCAGGGGGCATGGACGACGCCTTGCGTGCCGGTGGCGCGCGGCGCGCGCGAAGGCACGGTGACCGCATCGCCCCGTGCCAGAAGGGCACGGGCAAGGGCCGAACCGATGAAGCCCGAGCCGCCAAGGATGACGACGTGCATGCGGAAACTCCCGTGGCGTGCGCCGAGGACGGCGGGGAAAGGGGCCGCGTCCGCGCACCATGCGCGGTGCGCGGAGCCCCGGTATACGTTCCCTTATGCCACAGGAAGCTCGACGGTGACAACGGTACCGGGAGTAACAGGGGTACCGGAGGCGCGCTGTGCGCGGGGGGCGGCATGGGCGCGCACGTAGCCGCGATGGTCCGAGACCACCGACTTCACGATGGTCAGGCCAAGGCCGGTGCCACCCTTCTTGCGCGAGAAATAGGGCTCGAACAGGCGCGAACGCTCTTCCGGCGTCAGGCCGGGGCCGTTGTCGGCCACGTCCACCCGCACCAGGTTCAGGGCCGTGTTGTGCACGGCGGTGATGGTCACCGCGCCGTCATCGCGGCCTTGCAGCACCTCTGCCGCGTTGGTCAGGATGTTCAGGAAGGCCCGGTGCAGCGCTTCCTGGTCCATGGGCAGTACCGGCAGCGGCGCGGGGATGTCCAGCGTCCACGAGATGTAGCTGTGGCTGTTGCGGAACAGGGCGGTCAGTTCCTCCAGCAGCGGGGTAAGGTTGCCGGGTCTGGGGGTTACCTCCGGCAGCTTGGCGAAGGCCGAGAATTCCTCCACCATTTGTTGCAGGTGCTCCACCTGGCGCACGATGAGGTCGGTGCACTGTCCGAACACCGGGTCGTTCACGGTGCCGGCGAACTTGCGCTCCAGCCGCTGGGCGGAAAGCTTGATGGGGGTGAGGGGGTTCTTGATCTCGTGGGCGATGCGCCGCGCCACCTCGCGCCAGGCGGCCATGCGCTGCATGCGTTCCAGTTCGGTGATGTCCTCGAACACGGCCACCGCGCCCCGGTACTCGCCTTCGGGGGTGGTAAGGCTGACGGCGGTCAGCAGCAGCTTCAGGGCGCGGTCGCCCTTGCCGTATTCAACCTGGCGCTGCCAGCGGCGGCCGGGGCGCAAGCGCACCTCGTCCAGCATCTCGCGGTTCAGGGCCGCGTCTTCGTCGGAAAGCAGTTCCCGGGGGTCGCGGCCCACGATGTCCCTGGGTTCCACCCCGAACATGGTGCAGGCGGCGGCGTTGATGGTGGCCACCCGGTCGTCCGGCCCGAACGAGATCACCCCCGCCGTGATGTTGTCGAGCACGGTGGCGATGTACCGGCTGCGTTCGCCTATCTCCACGTTTTGCAGGGCCAGCATTTCGTTCACGTCGGTGAGCCGGGTGCGGCTGACGGAAAGGTCTTCGGCCATGCGGTTGAACGAGCGCACCAGCAGACCCAGTTCGTCGGTGGACACGTCCTCCAGCCGGAAGGCCAGGTCGCCCCGCGCGATGCGCTCGGTGCCTTCTGCCAGGGCCAGGATGGGCGCGGTAAGTTCCTTGGACAGCCGGAAACCGAACCAGATGGCGCCCAGGATGATCAGCACGCTGAGCACCGCGAGGATGAACAGGAACGAGACCTTCAACGGGCGCTTCAGTGTCTTCAGTTTCTTGTAGTCGTCGAAGCCCTGGGCGATGCGCTCGAGCTTCAGCATCACCCCCTCGCCGATGGATTCGCCCACCACAAGGTAGCCGGTGCGACCACCGTCAACGGCCAGCACCCCGAAGACATAGTCGGCGCTCTCACCCTTCCACAGCAGCGACACATAGCGCTGCGAGGCCGCCTGGTCCCAGGCTATCCTGCGGCGTGCCTCTTTCCAGGTGGGTGCCAGGTCCGGCGGGGCGTGCCAGTTCTGCTCCACCTGGCCGGGGGTGACGACCCCGGTCAGCGACAGGCCGTATTCCTTGCGTTTGCGTTCCAGCAGGGCGTCCATGGCCTGACCGCCCCAGGTCAGGTGGCGGTCGGCTATTTCGGCCACGATGGATTCGCCGCGCGCGCGCAGCCGGTCGGCGGAGGCGGTGTAGAAGCTGCGCCCCACGTCCAGCGCGCTGTCCAGCGAGATTTCCACCTGATTGTTGAACCAGTAGTCCACCGAGGTGCCCACCACCCGGTTTGATGCCAGGAACATGATTACCGTGGGCACCAGGGACAGGGCCATGAAGGCCAGCACCAACCGGGTACGCAGGTGCGATCCGAACACCCGGCGGCGCCGTTCGAGGATCAGCTTGACCCCGTTGCGCAGCACGATGAACAGCACCACCAGCAACAGGATGAAGTTGATGTTCAGCAAGACGAGGAAGACGTAGGAATCGACGCCGAACAGGTTCAGTTCGACCCAGGTGGCCACCAGCATGCCCACCAGCACGCCCGCCGCCACGTAGATTTCGCGCTGGCGGCGCTTGCGTTCACGCGAATCGGTGGGGCTTACCCGGATGATGCGCGGAAAGTCCGTGGCGTCGTGCGGATTTGGCGGGGCGGAGGCACCGACGGCATCGTGCCCGTTCGGCTGTCCGGCTGGCGGCTGACCGTTCGGCTGTCCGGAGGGCTGGTCGGGCGTTACGGTACGGCGGGCCATGGGGAGGCGGGGGGTCAGTAGGTGAAGTCCTGCGTGAAGGTCGCGTCGGGCACGACTTCCCAGGACCAGAAGAACAGGGTGCGGGAAAGCCAGGGCGGCACGTCGGTATGGCGCAGGGACAGGGCCAGCGAAACCCGGTGCGGCTCGCCCTTTTCAAGCTCGGCGATGGGGGCCAGCGGCAGCACCAGGCGCTTCCAGGTGCCCTCCAGCAGGCGGGTAAGATTCTTGTCGCGCCAAGGGGCCTCGCGGCCTTCCAGGCGCAGTTCGAACTCGCGGGTCAGGGTGTCGTGCCGCAGGACGCAGGCAAAGGCCTTTTCCGCCAGGGTCACGTCGGGCAGCACGCCCCGGCGCCGGGTGAGCGTGGCGGTGCCGCGCAGTTCCATCTCGGCGCCGTCCTTCAGCAGGTCACGCAGGCCGTCGGGGTCATCCACGCCCACGCCCAGGCGCAGCACCAGGGTGCCGTCGCGGGTTTCGATGGCGAAGGTGTCGAGCACGAACTGGCGGGGGGGCGCGGCCTGCGCCAGCGGGGGTGCGGGCAGCAGGAAAAGGGCTAGCAGGGCGAACAGGAGCAGCGGGGCGGCAAGGCCGCCGGGTGCGGACAAGGCGCGCACGCCGAAAGGCCGGACCGGAGCGGGCCGGTGCGGCTGATGGGGGGAATGGCGAAGCTGGGAGTGCGGCGGCATTGCGTGTCCTTGTCGTGGATGCCCGCTCAAGGCACCACGTTTTCGCACAGCCGGGGAATGATGGCAAGACGGTGACGGGGGGGGGGGTGGGGGGGAAGGGAGATGGGGAGGGTGAAGGAGAGGGGGAAGTGTTGCGCGTTGTTGGGACGGCTTCTACGAAGACGGTCGTGCCCTGTTGGATGCGCTTGATTTCGTTATGCCTCCGGCGGGGAATGAATGGAGATGCGCCTTGATGAGCACGACCTCTACGAAGACACGCCAGCCCTGCTGATTGCCCTTGATTTCGTTATGCCTCCGGCGGGCAAGGGGCCATTGAGCGATGGCCCCTTGCATCCCCGCGCTCCAGGGGGGCTTCGCCACCCCTGGACCCCCGGTGTTTCTTGCGCGGCGTCCCTGCGGCGGCAGCTTCCCTCGGCCAAAGCGCCTTCGGGCGATCTGCCGCCAGTGACGCCAATACGCGCATGGCTCCCGCAGGCATGGCTAAGCGAGGGGGCCCTACCCACCCCCCCGTTGCGACGCATGTGCCGCCGCCAAAGCGCGACGTCACTCGCTTCTACGCACGAAACGTGGTCGGTGGGCAGCGCGTGCTCTTTTGCCGGTTGGCTGCTTATCTTCATAAAAAGAGATGCCCTTCGCCTAAGGGTGAGGAACCTTTCTGCGGCGATACGCGTCCGCAGCCGGAGATCGCCGCCGAGGCCTTGCGAGGCGGAAGCTCCGGCGTTGCGGATGCGCGCCGCCATGAATGCGAGGATAAGGGCACTCAAGCATAGTGAAGGCGACGAGAGCTCCGCGCACATTCGCATTCCGCCGGGTAGATCGCCCGAGGCGCGCCAGCGCCGCAGGGAAGCTGCCCGGCGTAAGAATGCGGTGCATGACGACACGGGGTTCCAAGGGGCGGAGCCCTTTGGAACGCGGGGGTGCAGGGGGTGTTCGTTACAACACCCCTGCCCGCCGGAGGCATAACGAGATCAAGCGTGACCAACAGGGCACTAGTGCCTTCGTAGAAGCCGGGTGCAACCGCGCACTACCTCTCCCTCCTCCCGCCACCCCTCTTCCCCCCTGCGCCCACAAGAAAAGGGCCCCCGCCCGAAAGCGGAGGCCCTGTCTTTTCTCTTCTTCTTTTCTTTCTCTTCTTTCACTTCCGGGGCGCAAGCCCTGCCTAGAAGATATCCACCAGCAGCGGATTCTCTTCCAGGTCTTCCAGGAACTTGTCCGGGCGTTCCTTCTGTTCCGGCACCGAGATGTCGGAGTGCACGTATTCGCGGTAGCCGGTCCCGGCGGGGATCAGGCGACCCACGATGACGTTTTCCTTCAGGCCGCGCAGGTAGTCCATCTTGCCGCGCAAGGAGGCTTCGGTAAGCACCTTGGTGGTTTCCTGGAACGACGCCGCCGAGATGAACGACGAGGTGGTCAGCGAAGCCTGGGTGATGCCGAGCACCAGCGGTTCGGCCGTGGCCGGGGTGCGGCCTTCGCCCATGGCGCGGGAGTTTTCGTGGCGGAATTCGCCCTTGTCCACCTGCTCGCCCACCAGGAAGCTGGTGCCGCCCGGATCGAGCACGGTGATCTTGCGCAGCATCTGGCGCACGATGACTTCGATGTGCTTGTCGTCGATGCCCACGCCCTGGAAGCGGTACACTTCCTGGATTTCGTCCACCAGGTAGCGGGCCAGGAACTTCTCGCCCTTGGTGCGCAGGATGTCGTGCAGTTCCGGATGGCCTTCGGTCAGCAGTTCACCGGCTTCCACGAAGTCGCCGTCGGAAACGGTGATGTGCTTGCCCTTGGGCACCAGGTATTCCTTGGCCTCGCCCGTTTCGGGGGTGACCACCAGCTTGCGCTTGCCCTTGGTTTCGCCAGCGAAGGTGACCGAGCCGTCGATTTCGGACACCACGGCCATGTCTTTCGGCTTGCGCACTTCGAACAGTTCGGCCACGCGGGGCAGACCACCCACGATGTCCTTGGTCTTGGACGATTCACGCGGCTTGCGCGCGATGATGTCGCCGGCCTGCACGTCCTGTCCGGCCTTGACCATGATCAGCGCGCCGACGGGCAGCGAATACGTGGCGGGCAGGTTGCCGCTGCGCATCTTGGGGTCGCCGTTTTCGTCGCAGATGGAGATGGACGGACGGAAGTTGGTGGTGCGGTATTCGATGATCGACTGCGTGGTCATGCGCGTCGCGTCGTCCATCTTTTCCTGGTAGGTCTTGCCTTCCACGATGTCGGTGAACTTGACCGTACCTTCCACTTCCGAGACGAACGGTTCGTTGAACGGGTCCCATTCGGCAAGGATGACGCCCTTCTTGATCTCGGCACCGTCAACGACGTTGAGGCGCGAGCCGTTGGGCAGGATGTACTTTTCGCGTTCGCGGCCCTGTTCGTCCACGATGGCGATCTGGCCGCTCTTGCCAAGCACCATCATCTGGCCGTCGCGGTTGCGCACGGCCTTCACGCGCGACAGGATCGCTCGGCCCGGGTGCTGCGCCACGATGCTGGAACGTTCGATTTCGCGCGACGCGGTGCCGCCGATGTGGAACGTGCGCATGGTGAGCTGGGTGCCCGGTTCGCCGATGGACTGTGCAGCGATGATGCCCACGGTTTCACCGATGTTGACGAGGTGCCCGCGCGCAAGGTCGCGCCCGTAGCAGCGGGCGCACACGCCGCGTTCGCTCTGGCAGGTCAGCGCCGAACGGATGGTGACGGTGCTGATGCCCGTGGCTTCCAGGGTCTGGGCCACGTCTTCGTCGATCAGGGTGTTTTCGTCGAACAGCATTTCGCGGGTTTCGGGGTCGTACACCGGGTACAGCAGCACACGGCCCAGCACGCGGTCGGCCAGGCGCACCTTGATGTCGCCGCCCTTGACGAAGTGGCCGATCTCGATGCCGTCCACGGTGCCGCAGTCAAGCTCGCTGACGATGACGTCCTGCACCACGTCCACCAGGCGGCGGGTAAGGTAACCCGAGTTCGCCGTCTTCAGCGCGGTGTCGGCAAGGCCCTTTCGCGCGCCGTGGGTGGAGTTGAAGTACTGCAACACGTCGAGACCTTCGCGGAAGCTCGAGGTAATGGGCGTTTCGATGATTTCGCCCGAAGGCTTGGCCATCAGGCCGCGCATGCCCGCAAGCTGGCGCATCTGGTCCTGGTTGCCTCGCGCGCCCGAGGTGGACATCATGAAGATCGGGTTGAAGCTGCTGTTGACTTCCTGCTTCCCGGTCTTGGGGTCCACGAGGATATCGTGCGAGATTTCCTTGGTCATCTCGTTGGAGATGTCCTGGGTGGCCTTGGTCCAGACGTCCACCACCTTGTTGTACTTTTCGGTACGGGTGATGATGCCGTCGCGGTACTGGCGTTCGATGTCGTCCACCTCGTTCTGCGAGGCTTCGAGCATGGCCTTTTTCTTGGACGGAATGCGCAGGTCCTTCACGCCGATGGTGATGCCCGCGCGCGTCGCGTATTCGTAGCCCACGTCCTTCAGGCGGTCGCACAGGATGACGGCGGCCTTGGTGCCCGCGTCACGGTAGGCGGCGCCCACCAGACGGGCGATGTTCTTCTTGGTCAGGGTGCAGTTGACGAACTCGAAGCCCACGCCCTTGGGCAGCACTTCCCAGACCAGGATGCGGCCGGGGGTGGTGTCCACGATGTTGCCGTCTTCCATGCGCACCTTGACGCGCGCATGCAGCGAGACGGAGCCGGAATCGTAGGCCGCCACCACTTCCCACGGGGCGCAGAAGGCCATGCCCTCGCCCCTTTCGAACGAACGCTCCACCGTCATGTAGTACAGCCCGAGGACGATGTCCTGCGAGGGCACGATGACCGGGGTACCGTTGGCCGGGGACAGGATGTTGTTGGTGCTCATCATGAGCACGCGGCATTCGATCTGCGCTTCGACGGAAAGGGGCACGTGCACGGCCATCTGGTCGCCGTCGAAGTCGGCGTTGTAGGCCGAGCAGACCAGCGGGTGCAACTGGATGGCCTTGCCTTCGACCAGCAGCGGTTCGAAGGCCTGGATGCCCAGGCGGTGCAGGGTGGGGGCGCGGTTGAGCAGGATGGGGTACTCGCGCACCACCTCTTCCAGGATGTCCCACACCACCAGTTCCTCGCGCTCCACCATCTTCTTGGCGCTCTTGATGGTGGAGGCAAGGCCTCTCTTCTCGAGCTCGGAATAGATGAAGGGCTTGAACAGTTCCAGCGCCATCTTCTTGGGCAGGCCGCACTGGTGCAGTTTCAGCTTGGGGCCCACCACGATGACCGAACGGCCGGAGTAGTCGACGCGTTTGCCGAGCAGGTTCTGGCGGAAGCGGCCCTGCTTGCCCTTGATCATGTCGGACAGCGACTTCAGCGGGCGGCCGTTGGTGCCGGTGATGGCGCGGCCACGGCGACCGTTGTCGAACAGGGCGTCAACGGCTTCCTGCAACATGCGCTTTTCGTTGCGGATGATGATGTCGGGCGCGCCCAGTTCCATCAGCCGCTTGAGGCGGTTGTTGCGGTTGATGACGCGGCGGTACAGGTCGTTCAGGTCCGACGTGGCGAAGCGGCCGCCGTCCAGCGGAACCAGGGGGCGCAGTTCGGGCGGAATGACCGGGATGACTTCCATCACCATCCATTCCGGCTTGTTGGCCGACTCCAGGAACGCTTCGACGATCTTCAGGCGCTTGGTGAGCTTCTTCTTCTTGGTCTGCGACTTGGTGGCCTGCGATTCTTCGCGCAGCATGGCGCGCAGTTCCTCGAGGTTCAGTTCCTCAAGCAGGCTGCGCACGGCTTCGGCGCCCATGCCGACGACAAGGGCGTCCTCGCCGTAGTGGTCGATGACCTGAAGGTACTGGTCCTCGGAGATGACCTGCATCTTGGCGAGGTTGGTGCTGCCCGGATCGAGCACGATGTACGAGTCGAAGTACAGCACCTTCTCGAGGTCGGCCATGGTCATGTCGAGCAGGGTGCCGATCTTCGAGGGCAGGGTCTTCAGGAACCAGATGTGCGCGACGGGCGCGGCCAGTTCGATGTGGCCCATGCGTTCGCGGCGCACCTTGGAGGCGATGACCTCGACCCCGCACTTTTCGCACACGATGCCACGGTGCTTCATGCGCTTGTACTTGCCGCAGTTGCACTCGTAGTCCTTCACCGGCCCGAAGATCTTGGCGCAGAACAGGCCGTCCCGCTCGGGCTTGAAGGTGCGGTAGTTGATGGTCTCGGGCTTCTTCACTTCGCCGTACGACCATTCCCGGATGCTTTCCGGCGCGGCGATGGAGATCTGGATCGCCTTCAGGTTGCGGATGTTCGCGACGTTGGCCGACGAGCCCCGGACGGTGAACAGATCGTCTAAGGTCATATCGTGTCCCTACCCGAAAAGGTGGTTTGCGGGCTTTTTCGTGCCCCGGCGTGCGCGCGCGCACCGGGCGGCGCCGCATGTGCCCGGCGGACTTCCGTCCGCCGGGCTTGAATGCATATTCCTACAGCGCGTTCATGAAGCCGACACGCTTCGGGCGCTTCTTGCCTTCTTCCTGATGCAGCGTGACGTCGAGACCCAGCGACATGAGTTCCTTGACGAGCACGTTGAACGATTCGGGCAGACCGGCTTCCAGGAAGTTGTCGCCCTTCACGATCTTCTCGTACATCTTCACGCGGCCGGTCACGTCGTCCGACTTCACGGTAAGGAATTCCTGGAGCAGATAGGCCGCGCCGTACGCTTCCAGCGCCCACACTTCCATTTCGCCCAGGCGCTGGCCACCGAACTGGGCCTTGCCGCCAAGGGGCTGCTGGGTCACCAGCGAGTAGGGGCCGGTGGAGCGGGCGTGGATCTTTTCATCGACCAGGTGGTGGAGCTTGAGCATGTACATGACGCCGGTGGTGACGCGGTTGTGGAACCGTTCGCCGGTGCGGCCGTCGTACAGCACGGTCTTGCCGTCCTCGTCGATGCCCGCGCGTACCAGCCACGACCAGATTTCCTCTTCCGCCGCACCGTCGAACACGGGGGTCTTGGTCACGATGCCGCGGCCAAGCTTGGACACGGCGGAGCGGAAGTCGTCATCGTCCAGCGAATCCACCAGCGAGTCGATGGCGGTGGAATCGAACGCCCGCTTCACTTCGTTGCGCAGCGCCTTCAGCGGGTCGTTGCGCTCCAGCATTTCGGCGAGCTGGCGGCCCATTTCCTTGGCGGCCCACCCGAGGTGGGTTTCCATGATCTGGCCGATGTTCATTCGCGAAGGCACGCCAAGGGGGTTCAGCACGATGTCCACCGGGCGACCGTCCGCGAAGAACGGCATGTCCTCGGCGGGCAGGATGCAGGAGACAACGCCCTTGTTCCCGTGACGGCCGGCCATTTTGTCACCCACCGAAAGCTTGCGCTTCACGGCGATGTAGACCTTGACCATCTTGATGACGCCGGGGGGCAGGTCGTCCCCTTCGGTCACCTTGCCGCGCTTGGATTCGTAGATGTTGCTGATGAACTGCACCTGCTGGTCGTAGCTTTCCAGCAGGGCGTCCACGGCTTCGTTCACCTCGCGGTTCTTGAACAGGCCGGAGAGCTTCTTCACGGGCACGTCGGCCAGCATCTCGGCGGTGACGGAGGCACCGGCCTCGGCGATGACCTCGCCCTTCTTCTTGCCCGGCAGGGTGGTGGCGATCTGCTTGCCTTCCACCACGGCCATCAGCTTCACGCGGGTGGCGTCGCCAAGGCCGCGGATGTGATCCTGTTCCTTGCGGTCCAGGCGGCCCAGTTCGTATTCCTCGATCAGGTGGGCGCGCTCGTCCTTTTCGCCGGAGCGGCGGTTGAACACCTTGACCTCGATGACGGTGCCCTCGATGCCCGGCGGCACCTTGAGCGAGGTGTTCTTCACGTCGCGGGCCTTGTCGCCGAAGATGGCGCGCAGCAGCTTTTCTTCAGGGGTCAGCTGGGTTTCGCCCTTGGGGGTGATCTTGCCCACGAGGATGTCGTCCGGCTTCACGTTGGCCCCGATGCGAATGATGCCGCTGCCGTCAAGGTTGCGCAGCATGTCTTCGCCCACGTTGGGAATGTCGCGGGTGATTTCTTCCGGTCCCAGCTTGGTATCGCGCGCCACCACCTCGAACTCCTCGATGTGCACCGAGGTGAAGGTGTCTTCCTTCACGGTGCGCTCGGAGATGAGGATGGAGTCTTCGAAGTTGTAGCCGCACCACGGCATGAACGCGACCACCAGGTTCTTGCCCAGTGCCAGTTCGCCGTCCTCGATGCCGGGGCCGTCGGCCAGGATGTCGCCCTTGACGACGATCTGGCCAGGGTGGCAGGTGGGCTTTTGGCCGAAGCAGGAGTTCTGGTTGGACTTGTGGAACTTCTGCAGGTCGTACGCACGCACGCCGCCCCGTTCGGGGTACAGGCCGTTCTCGTAGCTGACGATGATGCGGTCGGCATCGGCGTAGCGCACGATGCCCGGACCTTCGGCGATGATGCACGCGCCGGAATCCTGGGCCACCGGACCTTCCATGCCCGTGCCCACGATGGGCTTTTCGCACTGGAGCAGCGGCACGGCCTGACGCTGCATGTTCGAACCCATGAGCGCGCGGTTGGCGTCGTCGTGTTCCAGGAACGGAATCAGCGCGGCGGAGATGGACACCATCTGGCTGGGGGAAACGTCCATCAGGGTCACTTCTTCGCGGGGGGACATGAGCACGTCGCCCTTCACGCGGGTGGTGACGTATTCGTCGGCCAGCTTACCTTCGGCGTTGAAGGGCGCGTTGGCCTGGGCGATGACTTCGCCGTGCTCGCGCGAGGCGTCGAGGTAGACCACCTCACCGGTCATCCCGGTTTCGCGGATGACGTGGTACGGCGTCTCGATGAAGCCGTAGTCGTTCACCTTGGCGTAGGTGGTCAGCGACACGATGAGGCCGATGTTCGGGCCTTCCGGCGTTTCGATGGGGCAGATGCGGCCGTAGTGCGAGGTGTGCACGTCGCGTACTTCGAAGCCCGCGCGTTCGCGGGTCAGGCCGCCGGGGCCCAAGGCGGACAGGCGGCGCTTGTGCGTCACTTCCGACAGGGCGTTGGTCTGATCCATGAACTGCGAGAGCTGCGAGGTGCCGAAGAATTCCTTCAGCACGGCGGCAACCGGCTTGGGGTTGATCAGGTCGTGCGGCATGAGCGTGGAGACTTCCTGAAGGCTCATGCGTTCCTTGATCGCCCGTTCCATGCGCACGAGGCCGATGCGGTACTGGTTTTCCACCAGTTCGCCCACGGGGCGCACGCGGCGGTTGCCCAGATGGTCGATGTCGTCGGCGGGGCCGTGGCTGTCCTTCAGGTGCAGCAGCACGCGGATGGCGGTAAGGATGTCCTCGTCGGTCAGCACGCGCAGTTCCAGCGACTGGTCGAGGCCAAGGCGCTGGTTCAGCTTGTAGCGGCCCACGGGAGAAAGGTCGTAGTAGTCCGCGCTGCGGAACAGGTTGTCGAAGAAGCTTTCCGCAATCTCGGGCGTGGGCGGCGACGAGGGACGCAGGCGGCGGTAGATTTCCACCTGGGCGGCTTCCTTGTCGGCGGTCTTGTCCAGCACCAGGGTGTCGCGCAGCGAGGACGAGGTGTCGATGCCCTTGGTGTGCAGGATGGGCAGGCGGTCGATGCCCGCCTCGCGCAGGCGTTCCTGCACGCCGGGGGTCACTTCGTCGGCGGCTTCGGCCAGCACTTCGCCGGTGGCCGGGTTCACCACGTCGTCGGCCAGGAACAGGCCGTCCAGGGTGTCGGCGGCCACTTCGATGGTTTCAAGGCCTGCTTCGCAGATCTGGCGCCAGGCGCGCTTGGTGATGGGCTTGCCCGCCTTGACGAACACGGTGCCGTCGGGACCCGCGATGTCGGCGAAGGCCGAATCCTTGCGGAACATGTCCTTCTGCACTTCCCAGAACACGCGGCCGTCGGCGGAAATGCGGTAGAACTCCTTCTTGTAGAAGTAGTCCAGGATGTCCGTCTTGGTCATGCCCATGGCCTTGAACAGGATGGTGGCGGGCATTTTGCGGCGGCGGTCGATGCGGACGTACAGGATGTCCTTGTGGTCGAAGTCGAAGTCGAGCCACGAGCCGCGCATGGGAATGACGCGGCAGGAGTACAGCACCTTGCGGCTCGAATGGGTCTTGCCCGAATCGTGCTCGAAGATGATGCCGGGCGAGCGCTGCAACTGGTTGACGATGACGCGCTCGGTGCCGTTGATGATGAAGGTGCCCTTCTCGGTCATCAGCGGCAGGGTGCCGAAATAGATGTCCTGTTCCTTGATGTCGCGGATGGTGCGGTTGCCGGAATCGTCGTCAACGTCGTAAACCACCAGCCGCACCTTGATGCGGATGGGCGCTTCGTAGGTGAGGCCCTTCGAGATGCATTCCGCCTGGTCGAACTTGGGTTCGCCGATGTCGTAGCTGACGTATTCGAGGCTGGCGGTGCGGTTGAAGTCCTCGATGGGGAACACGGACCGGAAGACCCCTTCAAGGCCCTCGTCGGACTTGCGTTCGGCAAGACCTTCCTGAAGGAACTTGACGTACGAGTCCACCTGAAGGTTCAGGAGGTGCGGAATGCCGAGCGATACGGGAATCTTGCCGAACTTTTTCGTGAGTTGGCCCATGGTTTCACCTCAGAAAGACGGTTTTCCGGCGGGGCTCTCAGCGCGAGAGGCCGAACGACCCGTGGGGGTCGGATGAAGCAGACGCGTGCACGGCACGCTGGCAGCGGGACCGACGGCATGGCCATGGTCCCGCGATTCGGGGGCAGCAGGCGCGTGGCGCATGGCTGCCGGGGCGAAGCGACAACGAAAGGCGGCCGCGCGAAGGGGAGTACCCTTCAACGCCGTGCCGCAGACGAGGCAAAGCGGACGCGCGACAAGAGCGACGCGCCCACCGGAAAGGCTGTCGGTTCGGGGGGTAGGAAAGAGGGGTGCAGCGTACAACGTACCGCCCGGGTCAGGAGCTGGATTGGCGCGAAGTGAGTTCGACCAAATTGCAACAATAGTCGTTTCGGAAAAATTATGCAAGTCCGTGCGGCTTGCCACACACTCACTTCCGATCCAACATGGCGACCCCGCCGGGGTGCCCGTCCTGTCCGTCCCGCATCGTCCCGTCCCGCGAGGCTGCTCCCGCGCGCATCCGTCCGAGGTTTCGGAAAATGCCCATGGGGTGGCCGCCACCCGAAATGCCAATCTGCCGTACGGGGCGACAAAGCAGAAGAAGCGCGGGCGATGAGCTCGCCCGCGCTGTTCCAATCGCCTGTGCGGCGCAGCGAACCGAGTCTACTTGACTTCGACTTCGGCGCCAGCTTCCACCAGCTGCTTCTTGGCTTCTTCGGCTTCTTCCTTGGAAACGGCTTCCTTCAGGGTGGAGGGAGCGCCGTCAACCTTGTCCTTGGCTTCCTTGAGGCCAAGGCCGGTCAGGGCGCGCACAACCTTGATGACGCCGATCTTGTTGGCGCCGGCGCCCTTCAGGATAACGTCGAATTCGGTCTTTTCTTCTTCGGCCGGGGCGGCTTCAGCCGGGCCGGCGGCAACCATGGCCATGGCCGGGGCGGCGGCGGACACGCCGAACTTTTCTTCAAGTTCCTTGATGAACTCGGAAAGTTCGAGGACGGTCATGTTGGCGATGAATTCGACGACCTGTTCCTTGGTGATGCTGGACATGATTTGCTCCTTTCGGGTGTCTTTGGCGTAAGGGTTGGGCTCGGTGTCGCCTAGGCGGCGGCCTTCTTCTCTTCAATGCCCTTCAGGGCGTAGAGAAGGCCACGGATGATGTTGGCGAACAGCGAAACGAAGTTGGTGGGCACGGCATTCATCGTGCCAAGAGCGCGCGCGATCAGTTCGGGCTTGCTGGGCAGCTTGGCGAGGTCAGAGACCTGTTCCCCGGAAAGGAACTTGCCTTCAAGGCTGCCGTGGCGCACCGCGAAGATCTTGCTCGTCTTGGCGAAGTCGGTGAGTGCCTTCGCCACCGCGACGGGATCAGCGAACCCAAGGGCGACGGCGCAGTTCTCTTTGAACGCGTCTTTGATGACGTCGTGCGCTCCGTCGGTAAAGGCGATCCGTGCCAGGGTGTTCTTCACGACGTGGTATTCCGCGCCGTTTTCACGAAGCTTCACTCTGAGACGGGTCAGCTCTTCCACCGACATACCCTTGAAGTCGGTCACGACCGCGATGGAAGCGCCTTCGGCACGAGCTTTCAGCTGCTCGATGATGGCTGCTTTATCGGACCTGTTCACGTGACTCTCCTCAGGTTCGGGTGTGTCTGGGTGGAAATGCCGAGCCAAAGACACTGTGGTCTCGGCAGGGCTTAACGCAAGGGCGGAGAACCCGTGCTGCCTGCTTTCTTCGACTCGTATTTCCGGGCCTGGTGCCGGTAAAGGCCCGGTTGCGGACAACCGGGCCAAATATCACCGAAGGGGGTTAGCCTTCGAGGAACTTCTTGATGGTGGACGGATCGACCTTGAAACCGGGGCCCATGGTGGTGGAAACGGCCATGGCCTTCATGTAGGTACCCTTGGCCGTGGCGGGCTTCAGGCGGTTCACGGTATCAAGCAGCGACTTCAGGTTGTCCAGGATCTTTTCGGGACCGAAGGACACCTTGCCGAGCGGGGCATGCAGCACGCCCGCCTTGTCGACCTTGAATTCCACGCGGCCAGCCTTGGTTTCCTTCACCGCGGTGGCCACGTCGAAGGTAACGGTGCCGGTCTTGGCGTTGGGCATCAGGCCACGGGGGCCGAGCACGCGGCCGATCTGGCCGACCAGGGCCATGACGTCGGGGGTGGCGATGGCCTTGTCGAAGTCCAGCCAGCCTTCCTTGATCTTGGCGACCAGTTCTTCGGCACCGGCAAAGTCGGCACCGGCGGCCTTGGCTTCGGCTTCCTTGTCACCCTTGCAGAACACCGCCACGCGCACGGTCTTGCCGAGGCCATGGGGCAGGGTGACGGCGCCGCGCACCATCTGGTCGGAGTATTTGGGATCGACGCCGAGGCAGATGGCCACGTCGACAGTTTCGTCGAACTTGGCGAACGAAGCCGCAAGGGACTTGGCCACCGCGTCTTCGAGAACGAGACTTTCGGCGATGTCGCGTCCTTCCGTCGCCGAACGATATTTCTTGCCGTGCTTGGGCATTGTACCCACCTTTTCCTTTTGCTGACGTTCGCAATCTCCTGCCGCCATGGTCACGCGTCCCTGTTTCAAGGCATGCGCCCCGGCTTGGCCGGGAAGGCCGACGTTGTCGGCGGACGGCAGTGCAACTGATCCGAAACGCTACTTGATTTCGATGCCCATGCTCCGGGCGGTGCCCAGAACGGAGCGGGTGGCCGCATCGAGATCCTTGGCGGTGAGGTCGGGCAGCTTCAGCTTCGCGATCTCTTCAACCTGCGCCATGCTCACCGACCCGACCTTGTTCCGGTTCGGTTCGCCAGAGCCCTTTTCGAGCTTGGCGGCCTTCAGCAGCAGCACGGAAGCGGGGGGGGTCTTGGTGATGAACGTGAAGGAACGGTCGGAGTAGACGGTGATCACCACGGGGGTGATCATGCCCTTCTGCTCCATGGTCTTCGCGTTGAAAGTCTTGCAGAATTCCATGATGTTCAGCCCGTGCTGGCCGAGCGCGGGACCGACCGGCGGGGAAGGGTTGGCCGCCCCGGCCGGAATCTGCAGCTTGATCTTGGCAACTTCTTTCTTAGCCATTGTTCTGTCCCTCTATGGGCGGCGCGGGCCGCGATGGTTACCGCGCAAAATCATCGAAAGGGGGCTAGCCCTTGGAAACCTGGACGAAGTCCAGCTCGACCGGGGTCTGCCTGCCGAAGATGGAGACCGACACCCTGAGTTTGCCCTTGTCGTAGTTGACGTCCTCGACGACGCCATTGAAGCCGCCGAAAGGCCCGTCTATGACGCGTACCTCATCCCCGCGGTCGAAGTTGAACTTCGGACGGGGCTGCTCCTGACGCGATTCCATCATGGTCAGGATGCGTTCGGCTTCGCTGTCACGCATGGGAGTCGGACGGTTCTTGCCGCCGACGAATCCGGTGACCTTGGGAATGGACTGGACGAGATGCCACGAGAAATCCGTCATGGTCATCTTGACCATGACGTACCCGGGGTAGAACTTCCGCGTGGAGGTCCGCTTCTCGCCCTTGACGAGCTCGATGACCTTCTCGGTGGGCACCACGACCTCTTCGATGAGCCCCTGCGCCTGACCGGTACGGATCATTTCGCGTATGGTCTGTTCGACACGCTGCTCGAAGCCCGAGTAGGTATGGACGATGAACCAGCGAGCCTTGGCGGTCGTGGGAATCGATTCGGTCATTTCGGTGTCCATCACGAGAGGATGTATTCGACGAGCTTGGTCAGCCCAAGGTCCACGACACCGAGGAACAGGGACATGACGAAAACGAGAACGAGCACGGCGATGCCCGTTGCCGTGGTTTCCTTGCGCGTGGGCCAGGTGACCTTGCGCAGTTCGCCCTTGGCTTCCTCGAAGTAGTCCCTGAGCTGGGTGATCTTGTCGCCGATGCCGTTGCCGGAATCGGCGGGGGGCGCCTCGGGCGCGTTCTGCTGCTTTTTCGCCATGGTCGCCTCTGGAGCCATTTCGACTGGTCGACTTGCCATCGTTCGGGGGGGACCGGCCCGCCCGGCGGGCGAACCTCGCGGTTCGCCGGGCCGGGCGGAAAGGTGCCGTGGGGCGCCTTGGCACGTTGCCGTGCACTGTCCCGCTAGGAAAGGAGATGGCAGGGCAGGAGGGATTCGAACCCGCAACATCCGGTTTTGGAGACCGGCGCTCTAGCCGTTAGAGCTACTGCCCTGCACTATGAGGATACTACTTGGTTTCGCGGTGGAGCGTGTGTTTCTTGTCCCAGGGACAATACTTCTTCAGCTCTATGCGGCCGGTAGTATTCTTCTTGTTCTTGACGGTCGCGTAATTGCGTCGCTTGCATTCGGTGCAGGCGAGCAGGAGATTGACGCGCATCGTTTACTCCAGGATTTCGGAGACAACACCCGCGCCGACGGTGCGGCCGCCTTCGCGGATGGCGAAGCGCAGGCCCTGCTCCATGGCGATGGGGGCAATCAGTTCCACGGTGAAGGTGGAGTTGTCGCCGGGCATGACCATTTCGACGCCGTCAGCCAGCGCGATGATGCCGGTGATGTCAGTGGTACGGAAGTAGAACTGCGGACGGTAGCCCGAGAAGAACGGGGTGTGACGGCCGCCTTCTTCCTTGGACAGAACGTACACTTCGGCCTTGAACTTGCGGTGCGGCTTGATGGACTTGGGAGCGGCAAGAACCTGGCCGCGTTCCACGTCTTCACGCTTGATGCCGCGCAGCAGGGCACCGATGTTGTCGCCAGCCTGGCCCTGATCGAGCAGCTTGCGGAACATTTCGACGCCGGTGCAGGTCGACTTGACGGTGTCCTTGATGCCCACGATTTCGACTTCTTCGCCAACCTTGACGATGCCGCGTTCCACACGACCGGTCACCACGGTGCCGCGGCCGGAGATGGAGAACACGTCTTCGATGGGCATCAGGAAGGGCTTGTCGATGTCGCGCTGCGGTTCGGGGATGTAGCTGTCGCAGGCTTCGAGCAGGGCCACGACCGGAGCGGCTTCGGCGGAGTTGGGATCGTCGGTTTCAAGGGCCTTGAGGGCCGAACCGCGGATCACCGGGATGTCGTCACCGGGGAAGCCGTAGAGCGAGAGCAGTTCGCGGACTTCGAGTTCCACGAGTTCGAGCAGCTCTTCGTCGTCCACCATGTCGCACTTGTTCAGGAACACCACCAGGTAGGGCACGCCGACCTGACGGGCGAGCAGGATGTGCTCACGGGTCTGGGGCATGGGGCCGTCGGTGGCGGCGACCACCAGGATACCGCCGTCCATCTGGGCGGCGCCGGTGATCATGTTCTTGATGTAGTCGGCGTGGCCGGGGCAGTCCACGTGGGCATAGTGGCGGGTGGCGGTTTCGTATTCGACGTGGGCGGTGGCGATGGTGATGCCACGTTCCTTTTCTTCAGGAGCCTTGTCGATTTCGTCGAACGCCACGAACTTGCCGTTGCCGCGCAGACCGGCCACCTTGGTGATGGCGGCGGTCAGAGTGGTTTTGCCGTGGTCAATGTGGCCAATGGTGCCGATGTTGACATGCGGCTTCTTGCGTTCAAATTTTTCCTTACCCATAGGTGTTCTCCCTGGCGTGGTTTTCTTCTTGCGTTAATCGTTAGGCGCGGAAATGGAGCCCACAATGAGACTTGAACTCATGACCTCTTCCTTACCAAGGAAGTGCTCTACCGCCTGAGCTATGTGGGCCGATTGCTTGCTTGAGGAGAACCCGGGCTAGGATGGAGCGGGAAACGAGACTCGAACTCGCAACCCTCAGCTTGGAAGGCTGATGCTCTAGCCACTTGAGCTATTCCCGCACGTCCAGCTGGTAGCCGTACTTCCAGGAAGCCGTAGTTCTCCGACAGGCCTTCCTGTCTCCTACAGCCAAGATAGCTTGTCAAGTGGTGGAGGGGGGTGGATTTGAACCACCGAAGTCTTACGACGACAGATTTACAGTCTGTTCCCTTTGGCCACTCGGGAACCCCTCCACTGTGGAGCTGGCGATGGGACTCGAACCCGCAACCGGCTGATTACAAATCAGCTGCTCTGCCAGTTGAGCTACGCCAGCCAACGAGAAAGCGCTTCTACCCGCTCCCTTCGGAAAAGGCAAGGGGTGAAAGCGGGGGAATGCGTGTTTTTTTGTACGTTGGGTGACAGATTGGCGTCTGGCGCGGTTTTGCGGGGATGAAATAGTGTGCTTTTCCGCAACAGGGTAGGCCCGCGCGGTCACTTCGACCGCCTCGCGTGCGGATGATGCCAGCTGTTTCTGACGGAGAGGATGCCTGGTGCAGACCAGGAACGGGCTGGCGAGGCCAGTTGAGACCGGTGAGACTAGCTGAGGCCAGCTGAGACCAGTGAGACTAGCCGAGGCCAGATGAAGTCCGATGAGCCAGATGAGACCTGAAGAGGTCTGGCGAGTTCCGGAGCCTTCTGATGCCGCCCATGAGGGCGGAGGGGTCTGCTGCCCTTTGCGGGGCGTTGCAGGTGGGATGCGCGCCGCATTTGGCGTGCCGCCATCGTCCGTGTCGTCGTGCCGTCCAATCATTATAATATGCGCGTAGTCGACAATGCGTGTTGCCAGCCCCTCCCTCACCACCTCCTTCCGCGTTGCCTGGGCTGCCCGCACAACGAAAAGGGCCGCCCGAAGGCGGCCCGGAAAGGCGAAAAGGCGAGAGAGCGGCTAGGCCGTCACGGGGTGGCCCACATGCGCGGGCGCATGGACCGGGGCAACGGCGGGACGGCGGGCGGCGCGTTCAGCGGCGGGCTCGTCCAGCGTCACTTCCTGCAGGTAGATATCGGCGTTTTCGGTCAGCACGCGCAGGAAGGCGTTGTTCAGGGCGTGGCCGGAGCAGTGCACGATGAAGTGCCCCTGCAACGGGGTGCCCAGCATGGCCATGTCGCCGATGAAATCCAGGATCTTGTGACGCACGAATTCGTCGGGAAAGCGCAGGCCGTCGTCGTTGAGCACGGCGTAGTCGTCGAGCACCACGGCGTTGTCCAGCGAGCCGCCAAGGGCCAGGCCCTTGCTGTGCATGTACTCCACCTCGCGCAGGAAGCCGAAGGTGCGCGCCTTGGCCACTTCGGCGAAGGTGCGGGGGGTCACTTCCATGCTCATGTGCTGCACGCCGATGAGCGGGTGGGCGAAGTCGATGGTATAGTCCACGCGAAAGCCGTCATGGGGCAGGGCGCGAATGGACTTGCCGTCGCTCTCGTGGCTGATGGGCTTGGCGATGCGCAGCACGCGACGGGCGCGCGACTGGGTGCGGATGCCCGCGTTGCGCAGCAGCATGACGAAGGAGGCGGCGCTGCCGTCCATGATGGGCACTTCGCCGCCCTGCACCTCGATGATCATGTTGTCGATCTCAAGGCCACGGATGGCGGCAAGCAGATGCTCGACGGTGGCCACCGAGGCGTCATGCCCGTTGCCGGACGCGCCGAGGGTGGTGGCAAGACCGGTTGCGACCACGGCCTGGGGATTGGGCGCCACGCGGCGCACACCCTGGGCGGTATGGATATCGAACGCGATGCCGGTGTCTTCGGGGGCGGGACGCATGGTCAGGTGGACCATCTTGCCGCCGTGCAGGCCGACGCCCGAGCATTCGATGTTTTTCTTGATGGTGGTCTGGTTCATAACCCCTCCGCTGGCGTTAGAGCATGAACCGTGCCAAAATCTAGACTTTTATAATGGCCTGAAATTGCGTGGATTGCTCGTGTCTCTGGCCGGGCGTGCCTGTGTGTTTCGCGCACATGTGTGGCTTTTACGCACCGCCCGCCGTGGTGCGAAAACCACACATTCGGGTGGCGTTACCGTTACACGCGCAGCTCGCGCCGGGCCACCACGTAGCGGTCAAGCCCGGCCAGATCCTGGCGCACATCCACCTCGGCCCACAGCCGGGCGAACGGGTGGAACAGGTCGGCCACGGCCTGCCCCTGCGCGCAGCCGAACTCCATCAGGAACAGCCCGCCGGGTCGCAGTACCCGGCCCGCCTCGGCCACCAGCACCCGGGCGTGGCCCAGCCCGTCCGCCCGGCCCTGCCTGGCGGCGGTTTCGTCCAGTCCCCCGCCCGCGCAGGGAACAAGGGCGGTTCGCGGTTCGCGGTCGCGCACTTCCGGGGTCAGGCCCGCATGCTCGGCCTCGCTGACGTAGGGAGGGTTGGAGACCAGCAGATCCAGCGAACCATCCCGAAACAGGGGGCGGGTGAAGTCCGCCAGCACCGGCTGGCAGCGGATGAAGGCCGCCCGGCGAGCGGCGGCCGGGGCACAGTGGCCGGGGTGCGTCCCGTCAGGTTGCATGGCCCCGCCGAGGTGGATGACGATGTTGCGCGCGGCCACGGCCAGCGCATCCGGCGAAATGTCGCAGGCCATGCCCGAAATATCGTCCCGCTCGGCGCACAGGGTAGCGGCGATGCACCCCGTGCCGGTGCCGCAGTCGGCAAAGCGCGCCCCGTGCGGGGCCAGCGCAAGGGCGGTTTCCACCAGCAGCTCCGTTTCGGGCCGGGGGATCAGCGTGGCCGGGGTGACCAGAAAGTCGCGCCCGTAGAATTCCCGCTCGCCTAGGATGTGCGCCGTGGGTTCCCCGGCGGCGCGGCGGTCCAGCAGGGCGGCGGCGCATGTCAACGCGTCCACGGGAACCGGCGCGGCGGGGTGCAGGGCCAGGCGCAGCAACAGATCCTGCCGGGGCAGGCCCAGCGCTTGCGCCACGAACAGTTCCGCCGTCAGGCGCGGCGCATCGTCCCGTACCGAAGGCGAGGGGGTGTTCGCCAGAAGCGCGGCGGCAGCGCGTACCACCTCGCGCAGGCCCTGCGGCGCGGCAGCGGACAGTGCGGCGAGGGCGGCGCGGGCGGCGCGGGCGGCTGTCGCGTCCGGCCCGGCGGTGCCGGGTGATGTCTTGGGGCAATGGTCGCTCATGGGGCCGAGCAGTAGCGCAGCCGGGGGCGCGCCGCAAGCGGTGGGTGCAGGCAACCCGCGAGAACTCCGCGCGTGCTGTGGCTGTCTGCACGCAGCAATCACAGGGGGAGGTGTCTGCACGTGAGGTTGTTCGACGCAGGGACGGAAACGCGCAACGGCGACGGACATGCGAAACGGCCCGCCGCTTGCGCGACGGGCCGTCTTCCTCTGCTATCGTTTTCGTGCCCCTGACTCGGTGCCCGCAGGCTACTGCACGTCGGCCTGGGCCTTCAGCGCCTCGGTCTGGGCGTGGTTGGACAGGGCCTCGAACAGGGGCTGGGCCTCGCCTTCCATCACCCGATCCAGCGAATACAGGGTGAGGTTGATGCGGTGGTCGGTCACCCGGCCCTGCGGAAAGTTGTAGGTGCGGATGCGCTCCGACCGGTCGCCGGAACCCACCTGCGAGCGGCGGTCGGCGGCCACCTCGTTGTGCTGACGGTCCTGCTCGGCCTGCAACAGGCGCGATGCCAGCACCTTCATGGCTTTCGCCTTGTTCTTGTGCTGCGACTTCTCGTCCTGGCACGAAACCACGATGCCGGAAGGAATGTGGGTGATGCGCACCGCCGATTCGGTCTTGTTGACGTGCTGGCCGCCCGCGCCCGACGCGCGGAACACGTCGATGCGGATGTCGTCCGAGCGGATTTCCACGTCCACTTCCTCGGCCTCTGGCAAAATGGCCACGGTGGCGGCAGAGGTGTGGATGCGGCCCTGCGATTCGGTGGCGGGCACGCGCTGCACGCGGTGGGTGCCCGATTCGTACTTCAGGCGGCTGTACACCTTGTCCCCGGCGATAAGGGCGATGATTTCCTTGTACCCGCCGGTGTCCGATTCGTTGGCGCTGAGGATTTCCACCTTCCAGCCCCGGATTTCGGCGTAGCGGGAATACATGCGGAACAGGTCCGCCGCGAACAGGGCCGCTTCTTCGCCGCCGGTGCCCGCGCGGATTTCCACGATGGTGTTCTTTTCGTCCAGCGGGTCCTTGGGCAGCAGCAGCAGTTGCAGTTCCTGCTCGACTTCGGGAATGGCCGCCTCGAGGGACTTGGCCTCTTCATGCGCCATGGACCGGATTTCCGGGTCTCTGTCGTCCAGCAGCTCCTTGTTGTCGGCAAGGTTCTGGCGCAGTTCCTTGTAGCGGCGGAACACGTCCACCACTTCCTTGAGGTCGGCGTGGGCCTTGGTGAGTTTGCGATAGCGGTCCTGGTCGTTGAAGACCTCGGACGAGGCAAGCTGCTGCTCCAGGTCTTCGAAGCGGCGCTCCAGGTTTTCAAGCTTGGCGAACATCCGTTACTCCGTTGCGGGGGCCTGATGGCGGTAGGCGGGCGCGCGCACCGTTGCCGGGGCGGCGTCTCCCAGGGCCTCGCGCAGGGCCACTATGGCGACCTCGAGTTGGTCTCGGTCGGGTTCATGGGTGGTCAGCATCTGCAGCAGCATGCCGGGGGCGCGCAGCGCCACGCCCAGCAGGCCGTCGCCAAGACGGGCGGCGTAGCGGATGGCCTCGTAGGCAAGCGCGCTGATGGGGACCATCAGCAGAAATTTGAACAGTACCGTCCCGGCGTGCTTGGTCACCGCGCCGTCCGGCGTCCACACCAGCAGCAGCAGCGGCACCAGCACCGCGTGCAGGATGATGGAAATGGACAGGACGAACAGCAGGAACGTGGTGCCGCAGCGCGGGTGCAGGCGGCTGTGAATGGCGGCGGTTTCGGGCGTCACGTCGCCGCGCGCCTCGAAGGCCCGGATCACCTTGTGCTCGGCCCCGTGGTACTGGAACACCCGGCGGATGTCCGGCAGGAACGAGATGGACAGGATGTATCCGATGAAGATGGCGAACTTGAACAGGCCGTCCCAGGCATGGAACGACAGCCCTTCCACGTCGCCGCCAAGGCCCAGCCACTTCATGCCCAGCGAGAACATGTGCGGCAGCACCACGAACAGGCCAAGGGCCAGGGCCACCGACACCGCAAGGGTCAGGGCCAGGTGCCAGGGCTTCAGTTCTTCACCTGTTTCGCCTTGGGCGGCATGCTCGGCCGAGCGGTTCAGGGCCTTGATGCCGTTGACCAGGGTTTCCACCAGGGTGGGAAAACCGCGTACGAAGGGCCGCTTCAGCCAGTCTGCGGAGGACAGGGTGTACCACGGGCGGCTTTCGGCCAGAATTTCGCCGTCGGGCAGGCGTACCGCAAGGGCCAGCCGCTCGCCGTTGCGCATCATTACGCCTTCCATGACGGCCTGACCGCCAATGGCGCAGGGCGCGTCGGCGGCAAGGGACAACGCCGTGGGCAACGCACGGCAGGCGCGGCCCGAATGCGAAAACGCCGCGCGGAGCGCGCCGGTCACGCCGGTGGCTCGTGTCCTGCCCATTGCGCCCATGCTGAACCCCTTGCGGCTGATGGCAATGAAGATTTCTCCCCGGAGGGCGAACCCCTCCGGGGAGGAAAAATCGACGTCGGCGCGCGCATGCACACCGCCCGAGGAAGGCAGGCTACTTGCCTTCGCCGAACTTGGCGTACTTCTTGCGGAAGCGGTCGATGCGGCCAGCGGTGTCAACAAAGCGCTGCTTGCCGGTGTAGAACGGGTGGCACTGCGAGCAGATTTCCACGTTCACGACCTCGCCCTTGGTGGACAGGGCTTCGGCTTCGTAGCCGCACGCGCAGGTCATCTTGGCCTTGAACGTGTTGGGATGGATGTTTTCTTTCATCTTGGACTCCTCGTGGGGAAAATCGGAACGCAAGTTGATACGCCCATCTCCCCGTTTTGGCAAGGCCCCCGATGCAACGGCGTTGCGGGCCGTCCGGGCCTCGTGTAGTCTGCCCATCGCTTGTGCCCCGTGCGTCGGGGCAGGGCGGGCAGGCGCAGGGAACAGGTATGCCGGGTGCGTGCCGCTGTCAAGGTTGCGGTGGCAGGCCCGTGGGGAATGGTCGAGATGGTCGGTGCCGTGTGGTGTTGTCCGGCATCCCTGCCCGCCACTCCTGCCTGCCGCGTCTGGCTGTCGCGCTCGCCGGTTGTGTTCGCCAGTTGTTCTTGCCGGTTGTTCCTGCCGGACGTGTCGATCCGGACTCCCTGTTCCACCCATGAATTTTTTCCGCGCGGCTGCGCGCGTGACGAGTTGCCCATGTCCCGCATCCCTCATGCCCCTCCTGCGCCAGATGAACGAAAGGACCATGCCGTGGTTGGCCCATCCGAACCCGATGTCGTTGCGACGGCCCCGCGTCCCCGCCCCGCGCGCCCCCCGAAAAAGGAACGCGCCGACCATCTGGTGTACGAGGCCGGGCTGGCCGAAAGCCGCGAGCAGGCCAAGCGGCTGATCATGGCCGGGCAGGTCGTGGTGTTGCCGCAGGGGGACGGCGACGGGGATGATGACGGCGCGGGCGTGCCGGATCTGGCCATGGCGCCCGAACGGGCCGTGAAGGTGGACAAGCCGGGGCACAAGTACCCGGTGACGACGCGCTTCGAGCTTTACGGGCGCGAGCGCTTCGTCTCGCGCGGGGCGTACAAGCTGCTGACCGCCATCGAGTATTTCGGGCTGGACGTGACCGGCTTCGTCTGTCTGGACGCCGGGGCGTCCACAGGGGGCTTCACCGATTGCCTGCTCCAGCACGGGGCCGCGCGGGTGTATGCCGTGGACGTGGGGCACAACCAGTTGCACGAGCGGCTGCGGGCAGACGCACGGGTGGTATCGCACGAGCACACCAACCTGCGCACCGCGCCGCCGGAGCTGCTGCCGGAGCCGGTGGACCTGGTGGTGGCGGACGTGTCGTTCATCTCGCTGACGCTGGTGCTGGCGCCGTGCCTGCAATGGCTGAAGCCGGGCGGGCGGGTGGTGGCGCTGGTGAAGCCGCAGTTCGAGGTGGGACCGGGCCAGACCGAGAAGGGCGTGGTGCGCGACCCGGCCCTGCGGCAGGCCGCCGTGGACAAGGTGGTGGCGTACTGCCGCGATGCGCTGGGGCTGGACCTGGAGGGCGTGGTGCCCTCTGCCATTACCGGCCCCAAGGGCAATCAGGAATATCTGGCGGCGTTCCGGCGGCGGTAGGTGGTTGTAGTGTGCGAGTGCGGTCGGTCTAACGGAGGGGGTATGAAGGATAAATTTGCAAAGTTAAGTGGGCATGCTGATGAGTTGCTGAATGTTTTGTTTTCTGTGAAGTGGCAGTACTATTTTCTTGAAACGATGATTGATGATGAGTCTTTTTTGTCAAATATTTTTGGTGATTCCGTGTTGGCTTTTTCGGTGCTTCGACAAAAGCTTTATTTTACATTTATACATGATGTCGCAACGGTGTGTTTTGATGAATCGCAAGGGAAAAGTATTGGATTAGTTAAGATTATTAATGATATTTCAGATGTTCAAATGAGAATGTTTTTGCGTGAAAAGTATTCATCAAATTGCAAAATAAACTATTGTGGAGACTGTATTGAACATATATCTGATAATAGTCGAATTGAGGAGTATTTATATAATGAAAACATTAGAAATTTTGATGAAAAATATACATGGTTGATAAAAGAATGGATGTGTTTTGTTGATAAGTATAGGAAAAAATTTAGATTTATACGCGATAAGGTGACTGCACATAAAGAGTTGGAGTTCAATGATGGGGTGTATCTCCCCGTTGATGTAAAAAAGAACAGTATTCCTTGGGTGGAAGTGAAGCAATGTGTGCAGGAATTGCAGGAGATTGTTGATTGTGTCCGTGCTTTGGTGTGTAATAGTTCTTTTCAATGGGATAGTTTCGATGATCCAGCGAAGCGTTCTGTCGCATCGTTTCTGCGTGTAATATGATTCTGTTAAGGTGGTTTGGAAAGAATATCCCCCGGACGGCGAGCCATCCGGGGGATGTTCTGTTCTTTATGTCCCGCGACGGTCTTCCGACGCGGGGGGCTGGTGCGGGCGCGATGTACGGGATTACGAGTTAGCCCGGCGGCAAAAGGCGGCAGCCGTTAGGTGAGCGCAACACGCGAACCTTACGGATGGCGACCGCAGCGCGCGGATCCCGTCGGCAGCGTGGCCGCGATACGCAGGGCCAAGCTTGTATCCGGCCTACAATCCCTTTTTCGCCATCAACGCCGCCAGATCCGCCACACGGCAGGAATAGCCCCACTCGTTGTCGTACCATGCCAGCACCTTGGCCATGTCGCCGTTCATCACGGTGGTGAACTCGGCATCCACGATGCTGGAATGCGGGTCGGCGATGAAGTCGGACGACACCAGCGGCTTTTCGCAATAGGCCATGATGCCCTTCAGCGGCCCTTCGGCAGCGGCCTTCAGGGTGGCGCGCAGCTCGTCGGTGGTGGTGGGCCTTTCAAGCTCGGCCACGAAGTCCACGATGGATACCGTGGCCGTGGGCACGCGCAGGCTGATGCCGTCGAACTTGCCCTTCATTTCGGGGATGACCTTGGCCACGGCCTTGGCCGCCCCGGTGGAGGTGGGGATGATGTTCTGCGCGGCGGCACGGGCGCGGCGCAGGTCCTTGTGGGGCAGGTCCAGGATGCGCTGGTCGTTGGTGTACGAGTGCACCGTGGTCAGCACGCCCTTGACGATGCCGAAGGCCTTGTGCAGCGCCAGGGTGACCGGGGCCAGGCAGTTGGTGGTGCACGAGGCGTTGGAGACCACGTGGTGCTTTTCCGGGTCGTAGTCCGCGTCGTTGACGCCAAGCACGATGGTCAGGTCTTCTTCCTTGGCGGGCGCGGTGATGATCACCTTCTTGGCCCCGGCGTCGATGTGCGCCCGGCACTGCGGCCCGGTGCGGAAGATGCCCGTGGATTCGATGACGATGTCAACGCCCAGGTCGCGCCAGGGCAGCACCTTGGGGTCGCGCTCGGCATAGTTGCGCACCACCCAGTCGCCCACGTGAATGTTGCCGTCCTTCACCTCGGCGTCCGCCTTCAGGCGGCCGTAGCAGGTGTCGAACTGCAACAGGTGCACGTTGGTGGCCACGTCGTACAGGTCGTTGACGGCCACCACTTCCATGGTATCGGGGTATCGGTCCAGGATGGCCTTGAACACCTGACGGCCTATCCGCCCGAACCCGTTGATGGCAATGCGGAGTTTGGTCATCGGGGGTTCTCCTACAGTTCGTGGATGGTGTTGTTGTACGCGGTGAGCAACTCGTAGTCGGTCTTCAGCGCCTGGTGCATGCGCGCGTTCTCGATGGCGATGGCGCTGAGGTTGGCGATGGCACCGGCGAATTCCACTTCTTCTTCGGTAAAGTTGCGGGCAACGGCGGAATAGACGCGCAGCGAACCGATGGCCTTGCCCTCCACCAGCAGGGGCAGCACCAGGATGGACACCAGCCCTTCGGCGCGGGCGGCTTCCGGATACTGGAAGCGCGGGTCGGTGGCCACGTCCTGGATGTGCACCACGTTGCCTGCCAGCACCTCGCGGTCAAGGCCGCTCTTGGCGATTTCGATGGGGCCCTTGCGCAGATACCCCTTGCTCAGCCCCCATGCGGCGCTGGCCAGCAGGGTGGTGCCGCGCCGGTCGATGAGCCGCAGGGTGCAGGCCTTGGCGTCCATCGCCCCGGTCACCAGCTTGGCGATGGTGTCGAGCACGGTGGTTGGTTCAAGGCTGGAATTGATGACGCGCACAAGGTCGTAGAGGGTGCGGTAATAGGTGTGTTCGCGTTCGCCCATGGCGTGGCCTCCGGGGGTTGGGGTTGCGGTGGACGTGCGGCGATCGGGACACGACGCTGGGGCGGGTGGGCGCTGTGGCCCGTCGCAAGCCAGCCGTCCGGGGCGCGACGCCTCGGTCCTTGCCGCGCTGGATGTGGGCCGCATGAATGCCGGCCATTGCGTTCGGCCTCATGAATCCGCCACGTGGCGGTGCCGGGCGGCGGCGCGCGATGCCTGCCGGAAAGCCCGGTTCATGGCATTCTATATCCATTCGGGAGAAAAGGCACAAGCGAAGAGGCCACTCCCGCCGGGGAAGGGCGTGGCGAGGGGAGGGGCGAAGGGAACGGCGCGGCGGAAATGGCGGGTGGCCGAATTGGTCGAACTGGCCGAACTGGCCGAGTTACGCGAATGGGCCGAGTTGGCCGACTCGGCCCGAGTCGGCCAACTCGGCCCGAGTCGGGCAGACGGGTCGGACGGGCAGGCGGGGCAGACGGGGCAGGCGGCTGCGTCCGTCGTTACCCGAACACGCCGTGGTCGTGCAGGATGCGCAGCCCGATGGCGATGAGCACGCCGCCGCCCGCCAGCGCTGCCCGGTGCCCCAGGCGGCTGGCGTTGGCCAGCACGCGCCCCAGGTGCAGCCCACCGGCGGTAAAGCCCGCGCACACCACGCCGATGACCACGGCAGGCGTCCAGATGGAAAGCCCGAGGATGGACAGCGAAAGACCCACGGCCAGCGCGTCGATGCTGGTGGCCACGGACAGCACCAGCAGGGTCATGCCGCGCGTGGGATCACACTTGCAGTCGGCGCCCTCGTCGTCGCCCGCCAGGGCTTCGCGCATCATGCGCACACCGATGAAGACCAGCAGGCCAAAGGCCAGCCAGTGGTCCCATGCTTCTATGTAGTCGCGCACGGTAAGGCCCAGCGCCCACCCGGCCACGGGCATCAGCGCCTGGAACAGGCCGAAATGGAACGACAGGCGAAAGGTCTGGCGCGGCGAGACGCAGCGCAACTGCACTCCGGTGGCAACGGACACGGCAAAGGCATCCATGGCAAGGGCCACGGCAAGGGCCAGCAATTCGATGACGGTCATGGGGTGTCCGGTGGCGTTAGGGGCTGTTTCGAAATTGTCCTTTCGTCCGCTGGCGGCGTCAAACTTCGCCTGCCATTACGATCAAATACCAGAAGAGTATATTTCCTCATGGCAGGCTCGTTTTTCTTGCCAGCGAACGAAAAACCTAATTTGGAAACCCCCCCTAGAACGAGGCGTTCATGGTTTCCAGGCAGTGCAGCAGGGCCGCCTTCTGCTCGGCGGTCAGGTCGGCGGTCAGGTCGTCGGTCAGGCGGCGGTGCAGCCGGTCGTGTTCCTCGTACTGCGTCTGGCCGCGTTCGGTCAGGGCCACGAGAATGGACCGCCGGTCGTGCTCGTGCGGGCGGCGCACCACAAGCTGCTTGTCCTCCAGCCGGTCCACCAGCACGGTGAGCGTGCCGGTGGTCACCCCCATGCGCGCGGCCAGTTCCTTCATGGGCAGCGCGCCGTGGATGCCCAGAATTTCCAGCGTGTGCGTCTGGGGCAGGGTAAGCCCCTGCTCGCGCACCACGTCGTGCTCCCAGGAGGAGAGCTTTTCGTAGAATTCCACGATGGCGTGGGTGAGCTTGCCGGTGTCGGACATGGCGGGCCTGTGTGCGGAGGGTGAACGCCGGAAGGGCGTAAGAGGAACGGCACCGCATGGAGGCGGTGGCGTGCCCGGTCCTTATAGCCACCCGGAGATGCGGGGGCAAGGGCGGCGAAGCTGGCGGCATGCGCCGCTGGTATCGGTGGGGGGGCGGTGAGGTGCCCGGGCACGGGCGAACGGGGCAGTGAAAGGGTACGCTTGCCGGTGGCTTGCCGATGTTCGGCCTTCCGTCACCCCGGCAGAAAGGTCATGCCCACGCCCAGCCCCACCAGCAGCAGGGCCATGGCCCACCGGGCGGGGCGGAAAGGAAAGTCGGGCCGCCATGCCTCGGGGCGGTCCAGCCCGCGCGCGGCCACGGCCACGGTCTGGGTCCAGGTGCGCTGGCCCAGGATGCGCAGCACGGCGGCGGGCAGCAGCACGGCGCGCCGCCGCAGGGGCAGCGGGCCGCGCAGGTCCGCCGCGCGGGATATCTGCGTGAATGTTCCCTGCGCCATGGGCAGAAAGTGCACCATCAACGCCACGCCCAGTGCGGGCTGCCAGGCCCGCGCGCCCAGCACCGGGCGCAGCAGCCACACCAGCGCCAGCCCCAGCGCGCGGGGCGATGCGGCCAGCGCCAGCGCAAGGCCGATGCCGATGAGCAGGGCCAGCCGTACCCCCAGCAGCGCGGATTCGCGCGCGGCATGCGCCAGCAGGGGGCCGTCCGGCCACGCGAAGCGCAGGCCGTCGAACACCCCGCCAGCCCCGGCGCCTCCCTCGTTCCCGATAGCCGACACGGGCTCCGCTGCCGGTCCCAGGCAAGCCAGTGCGAAACGCAGCACTACCCATACCAGCACGAACCAGGCGTGGCCGCGCAGCATTCCCGGTCGTAACCTGCGCCGCAACGGCGACGCGGCGAACAGACCGGCCAGCCCCGCCGCCACCACGGCCAGCCCCAGGGGGGGCAGATGCCACACCAGCACGCCGTAGCATCCGGCCAGCAGCAGATGCAGGCGCGGGTCCGGCGCATCCCGGTGGAGGGCACCGGGGGAAGGGGCCTGACCCGGCAAGGACCCGGTTGCGGGGCCGGGCGCGGAGGAGGGGGCGGATGTGGGCAGGGGCGCGTTGTGTTGCATGAAGTATCAGGAAAAACGTGCTGTTAAAGTTTTTCTAGATTTTATCTAATTCGTCTTGAAGCGGAGCAGGCAGGCGCACGGAGCGGGGTTGCGTTCCCTTCGGGAGCAGGGGAAGCATCCTCTTTTCCCTTCGGGGCGGGAACCGTCCGGAGGTGCGGAGCCACGTTGTCGCATCCGCGTGCGCGGCCTATGGTAGCCGGGTCCCCGCAGTTCCGCAAACGGCCAGCCTTCGGGACGCTGGCCCCAGCGCAGGAGGTCCCATGCCCGCCACGTTCCACGATGGCCCCGCCGGTTCCGGTTCCCCGGTGGGCGCGGCGCCGCACGCGCCCCTGGCTTCGGGGGTGCGCGTGACCTGCCCCCTGCTGCTGGCGCGGGTGGCGGCGGGCTTTCCCTCGCCTGCCGACGACTACATGGACAGGCCGCTGGACATCGCGGAACACCTGATCCGCCATCCGGAGGCCACCTTCTTCCTGCGGGCGCAGGGCCAGTCCATGATCGGCGCAGGCATCCACGACGGTGACCTGCTGGTGGTGGACCGGGCAGTGGAGCCCGTGCACAACAAGGTGGCCATTGTGGCCGTGGATGGGGAGCTTACCGTCAAGCGTCTGCACCTGCGCGGGGGGCGGGTGGTGCTGCTGCCGGAAAACCCGGACTACGAGCCGCTGGACGTCACCGGACGGGACGACGTGCACGTCTGGGGCGTGGTGACCTACGTGGTGCACTCCCTGTAGGGGGGCGCGCCGCGACGCTCGCGCTGCCGAAGCGTCCGCGCCCGTCGTCCCCGTGTTCAAGGCAACCCGCGCCGGAGGGGGCCTGTCGGGGGAGTCACCTGCCGGGGGGAATCGCTTGTCGCGCGGGGTCGCGGCCCAACGGCATCGGAAGGGGACGTTGCCGCATGACTTCCCGTTCCGTGGCATCTCGTTTCGGGCATCCTGTTCCGTCGCCTGCGGCGTCGCGATCCGTCGCCGTCCGGAAGGTTGCCGATGCGCGGCGCGGACGCCGGGCGATGTGTTGCGAAACCATCCTGAAACAGCGGCGCGGCCCCTTTTCGCCCGCCACGAGCCCCACGGCAATCCGCCATGCACGTTTCCTCATTTCCTCCTTTCCGGCAGGTTGCACCCCCCGCCGCCCCCTCGCCGTCCTCCGGCCTCTCCGGTTCCCCCGGCCCTTCCGATACGTCATGGGCGCTGGTGGACTGCAACAATTTCTACGCCTCGTGCGAGCGGCTGTTCCGGCCCGACCTGCGCGGCAAACCCATCGTGGTGCTGTCCAACAACGACGGGTGCATCATCTCGCGCTCGGACGAGGCCAAGGCCCTGGGGGTGGAAATGGGGGCCCCGGCCTTCAAGGTGCGGCGCGAACTGGCCCGGCTGGGAGTGTACGTCTTTTCGTCCAACTATGCCCTGTACGGCGACCTCTCCAACCGGGTCATGCGCACCCTGGGCACCCTTGTGCCCGAGGTGGAGGTGTACTCCATCGACGAGGCCTTCCTGCCCCTGCGCGGGCCGTTGGGCACCGACCCCGCCGGAGTGGGCCGCGCCCTGCGCGAGCGGGTGGTGCGCTGGACCGGCATTCCCATTTCCGTGGGCATTGCCCCCACGCGCACCCTGGCCAAGATCGCCGGGCGGGTGGCCAAGCGCACCCCGCACTGCCACGGAGTGTTCGAACTGGCCCGCAGCCCCGAGGTGCTGGGCATGAGCGTGGACGCCCTGCTGGAATCGCTGCCGGTGGAGGCGGTGTGGGGCGTGGGGCGGCGGCTGGCGGGCATGCTGCGCGGTGCGGGCATCACCACGGTGCGTGCGCTGCGCGATGCGGGCGACGACTGGGTGCGGCGGCGCATGAGCGTCACCGGGCTGCGCACCGTGCTGGAACTGCGCGGCCTGCCGTGCATCGGGGCGGAGGAGCAGGGCGAGCCGCCTTCGCCGCGTCACACGGTGGTGTCCTCGCGCTCGTTTGCCGGGCGCATCACCGATGTGGCCATGCTGCGCGAGGCCCTGGCCACCCACGCCGCCCTGGCCGGGGCCAAGCTGCGCCGGGCCGGGCTGGTGGCCGGGGGACTGGCCGTGCACGTGCGCACCGCCCGCCACGATGAAGAGGCGGCCCTGCGCTGCGACGACGGCGTGGCCCTGCCCCTGCCGGTGCCCACGGCGGACAGCGCGGTGTTCATCCGGCTGGCGCATGAAGGACTCGACCGCGTCTTTCGTCCGGGGTATCCCTACGCCAAGGCCGGGGTGATGCTGTACGGCCTGGAACGGGCCGATACCCGGCAGGGCAGCCTGCTGGCCCTGGCCGACGGCACGGCGGAGCGCGATGCCGCGCGCGAGCGGCTGATGGCCGTGGCCGACAGGATCAACGCCCGGCACGGGCGCGGCAAGCTGCGCCACGCGGCAGAGGGACTGGATCAAGAGGCCCCGTGGCACATGCGCCAGAAACATCGCTCGCCACGCCGCACCACGGCATGGAAGGAACTGGCCGAGGCGCTGTGCAGGTAGGGGACCGCGGTTGCCGCGCAAGGTCGTTTCCCCAAGGGCCGACAGTGCGCGGAAAATGCCTGCGGACGTAAAGAATGACGGCGCGTTGCGTCCGACGCCATTCCGACAAACTCATGCGCTATGCACTCGGTACGGCATCTGCTGCCCAATTCCCCCAGCCGCTCGCAAGCGTCTCCTGCGCGCGCATCCCGCTGTTCCGGATACCCGGGGCGGATGCCGGGGCCGAAAGGCGGGGTCTGGATGTTTATTGCCCGGATACGGTCGGGACATGTCCAGAGGCGCCCCATGTGCGGCCCATGTGCGGCCATGTGCGGCCATGTGTGCCCCAGTGCGCGGAAGGACAGGCAGCGACGGGATCGGACCGGTGCCACGGCGCCAGAAGGAACAGCCATGAAGGATTTCGTCTATCACAACCCGGTGGAGGTCCGTTTCGGCCCCGGCGTTCTGGCCGGGCTTGGCGCGCGGGTACGCGCGGCGGGCTTGGATCACGTGGTGCTGGTGGGCGGCGGCGAGGCGGCACGCCGCGTGGGCGCCTACGACCAGGCCGTGGCATCGCTGGATGCGGCGGGCGTGCGGCGCGGCGAGGTGTGGGGCGTGACGGCAAACCCGGACCTGGGCACCGTGCTGCGCATCGCCGCGGCGGCGGGCACCGGTACCGAAGGTTCCGTCGGCAATTCTCCCATCGGCGGCGGAACGGGATTTGTCGCCATCGGCGGCGGCAGCGTCATCGACGCCACCAAGGCGGCAGCGGCGCTGGTGCCCCTGCTGGCCGAGGGGCGCGACCCGTGGAGCCCCTTTGCGGAACGCCAACCGGTCACCCGCTCGCTGCCGGTGTTCGCGGTATCCATCCTGTCGGGCACCGGATCGGAAATGAACGGCAACGCCGTGATCACCCGGGGGGCGTCGGGCCACAAATGGGGCATGCGCTGCCCGTCGCCGGTGGCCACCTTCGTGGACGTGACCTTCCAGCAGGGGTTGCCCTGGCACCTGACGGTGAACGGCGCGGCGGATGCCATGAGCCACGTGCTGGAATTTTCGGTGGTGGGCACGCCCGCCGCATCCGCAAAGGGCAGCAGGCGCAAGGATTCGGAGTTTCCCTTCTTCGCGGAAGAGGCGGCGCTGGCCCAGAACGAGGCCCTGCTGCGCACCATCGTGCGCGCCGCCGCGCGCCTGCGCGCCGATGCCCATGACATCGAGGCGCGCGGGGCGCTGGCCTGGGCGTCGGGCGTGGGCCTGTCCGGTCTGACCGGGGTGGGGCTGGGTGCCGGGTCGTGGGAATCGCACGCGCTGGAGCACGCCGTCAGCGGTCTGCACCCGCACGTGCCGCACGGACTGGCGCTGGCCGTCATCTACCCGCGCTGGATGGAAGAGGTGGCGCCGGACAAGGCCCCGGCCATGCGCAGGTTGGCGGCGGCGCTGGAAACCACGGTGGCCGAGGCCCTGGCCGAGCCGGGTGAGGACGGCAACCCGTTGTCCCTGCCCGCTGGCGACAAGGATGCGCCGGAACGCTGCGCGCTGCTGCTGCGCACGCTGTTCCGCCACTGGGGTGCGCCCGCCGGGCTGTCCCACTGGGGCGTCGTTGAAGGCGACGTGCCGCGCCTGGTGCAACTGGCCAAGGAATATCCCCGCCCGCTGCAACTGGCGGCGGAACGGGTCGAGAGGGTGTTCCGCGCGTCTTTGTAAGACCGTCGGGCATGCCGGGCATGCCGTTCGGGGCGCAGGCGCGGAACATGGGATGCGGATGCGGGCGATAACGGCGCGAGGGGGTTGCGCGCCGCCGGAACACCGACAGGTGGAGGTCTGCATGAGCATGGAACGGACGACGGGGAAAATGCCCGTCGCGGTGGCGGATGAGACATCCGGCACCAAGGCCGGATCGACCGGTTCGGCCGAATCGGCCGAATTGACCGGATCGGCCCTATCGGCTGAACGGGAAGGGGGGGCGGGATTTCGTCCGGACGCAAGGGGTCCGGATGTCAATTCCCCAGACGCGGATTGTCAGGATGGACACCGTCCTGATGATCGCCGTCCTGACGACCGTCGCCAGAACGACCGCCGTCAGGACGACCGGCGGCGCGATGACCGGCAACTGAGGGCCGCGCTCCCGTTGGCCGTGGAGGCCGCACGGGCCATGGTGCGGCGGGTGTTGCCCGACCAGCCGGACATGACCGCTGCCTGCGCGGGAGACTCGGCAGGTTCCGGCGGCAGCGGGGGAGCCGCTGGCAGCGCCAGAACGCGTTGCTGCACCTGTGGCAGCCGCGACGTGTGGCTGCTGCACGACGGCGTGCTGCATCTGGTGGGCTGCCGCCGCTGCGGGCGCACCGGGCCGGGGGCGCTTTCCGCGCCGCTGGCCGTGGAAGTGTGGAACAGCGCGGAAGAATCCCGATTCTGCCGGGGGCTGCCCCCCGACGCGGAGATGATGGCCCCCTGCGTATGCGAGGCGCCGCCCCCGGACGCGGGCCTGGCCGTGTCGCACCCGGCCCATCTGCGCCCGCTGGGCAGCCAGGTGATGCCCGCCCCGGTGCGGGTGCATCGGCTGTCGCCCTATGGCGCCCAGCTTTCCGGCCAGTGCGACCCCCTGTGTCAGTGGTTGGAAGGCACGGAGGGCACCCTGTGCGAACTGGCCCTGCCCATGGCCGACGGCAAGGGCTGGACCCTGTTCGCCCTGCGCGTGGAATCGGCGCGGCGCGAAGGCGACGATCTTTTCGTGGGGGGCGGTTTCGTGCGGCAGGGCGAGCGTCAGCGTGGCCTGCTGGCCCGGCTGCTGGACGTGGCGGCGCTGGCGGTGGAAGAGGACGCGCAGGAGAGTGCGGCCCGCATGGCGGCGAACTGACCCGGTCCGCATGCCGTGCGGCATCGGGCCTTTCGCCCCTGTCCCGCGCGCCCCGTCCAGCGTGATTTTTCTCCGGCCTGCTCGCTCCTGCTTGATTCCGCCGGAGTCCCCGATTCGCCCGATCCCTCTTTGGAGCCATGTCCTCAGTCCTGTCCGCACGTCGCCCGGCCACCTGGGCAACGAAAAAGCCCGGCCTTTCGGTCGGGCTTTTCGCGTCATGGAAATACGGTACCACCGGTACTGATGGCAGCACGGGGATTCTGCGGGAAACGGGCGGCAAACGGGCGGGAACTGGTGCAGGCGCGGCTATTCCCCGGTCGGGCGTTCGGCCCCCTCGGCCCCCTCGGTCCGCTCCGCCAATTCCGCCAGTTCCGCGAGTTCCGAGGCCTTCAACTGGCCGCAGGCGGCCTTGATGTCCTGCCCCTTGCTCTTGCGGATGATGGCCGTGACATTCTTGGACCACAGGTACTGTTCGAAGGCCAGGATGCGCGCCTGGCTGGGGGCCTCGTAGGGCAGTCCCTCCGCCGGGTTGTACACGATGAGGTTCAGCTTGGCCTTGGTGCGCGACACAAGGCGCACCAGTTCGCGGGCATGGTCGATGGAATCGTTAACCCCGCCCAGCAGCAGGTATTCGAAGGTGATGCGTTCGCGCGTCTTCAGCGGGTACGATTCCAGCGCGGCCATCAGGTCGTCCAGGGTCCAGCGCGCCGCGCGCGGCATGATGCGCGCCCGCAGTTCCTGGTTGGGAGCGTGCAGCGACACGGCCAGAAAGGCCAGCCCGCTTTCGCCCAGTTCGCGCAGGCCCTTTTCGATGCCGCAGGTGGACACGGTGATGCGCCGAGGCGAGAAGCACAGCCCGAACTCGTCATTGAGGGTGCGCAGGGAGCGCATGACCTCGTTCAGGTTCAGCAGCGGTTCGCCCATGCCCATGAACACCAGGTTGCGCACGATGGGGTGGTCGGGCCGGTCGTCGCCCAGGTGCTCGCGCGCAACCAGCACCTGCCCGAGAATCTCGGCCATGGTCATGTTGCGTTCAAAGCCCATGCTGCCCGTGCTGCAAAAGGTGCAGCCCATGGCGCAGCCCACCTGGCAGGACAGACACTGGGTCATGCGCACCTTGCCCTCGCGCGATTCGCTGGGGATCAGCACGGTTTCCACCAGCGCGCCGTCGGACAGGGCCAGCAGGAACTTCACCGTGCCGTCGCTGCTCGTCTTCACGGTGCGGACTTCGGGCCACGCAATGCGCGACACCTCGGCCAGCCGGGCACGGGTGGTCTTGGAAACGTTGGTCATGGCGTCGAAGGACCGGGCATTCTTCTGCCACAGCCACTGCCACACCTGACGGGCGCGAAAGCGCGGCTCGCCGAGTGCGTCGGTCATCCACGCTTCCAGTTCGTCGTAGGTCAGGTTCAGTATGTCGATCATGCTCGATGGGGGGCAAGGGGTGGGCCGCAAGGGCGGCATGACGGTATGGGTAAGCCCGCGCGGCGGGTTCGTCCAGTGCACAGGGTACGGGTGCGCGGGATTCAGGTGCGCGGCCCGCAGGCAATACAGCGGAACGGGCGCGAGGGAAAGCCCCCCGCCCGTTCCCCGTTTTGCGCGGGTTGTGGGCGCTGTCGGCAAATCGGCACCGGATCGGGCCTGATCGCAGCAACGCGCGTCAGATATCGTCAGGGGTTGCCGTCGGTCTTGCACGGGGCCTTGTCGGCGATGCCGTCCTGCACCGCCAGCCCTGACCCTTGCCCCATGCTCCGAACCCGTCCCACCGACAACAGCACACCCACCGCGCACAGCGCGCAGAAGGTCCACAGCGCCGTGCGCATGGAGGCCAGGAAGCCCGGCAGGGTGGCAGCAGACACCGGCTGCCCGCCCATGAACACGGAAAACACGATGGTCACCACGATCATGGAGGCCATCATGCCCAGGGTGCGCATGGTGCTGGTCATGCCGGAGGCCACGCCAAGGTGGCGCGGCTCCACGCTGCCCACGATGGCGCTGGCGTTGGGCGAGGCGAACAGGCCGTAGCCCACGCCCAGCAGCACCAGCACCACCACGGTGAGCGCGGTGGAGGTGTCCTGCCCGATGAACGCGGCCACGCCAAGGCCCACGGCGCACAGCAGCATGCCTACGGTGGCCACCCGTTCGGCGGGAAAGTGGTCGGCCAGCCGCCCCCCGATGGGCGAAAGCACCATCTGGATCACCGGCTGGATGATCATCAGCAGGCCCGCATCGCTGGGGGTAAGCCCGCGCACGTACTGCAGGTACAGGCCGAGAAAGAACAGCACCCCGAAGGTGGAGGAGTAATTGATGAGCGCGGACAGGCAACTGAGCGTGAACAGCCGGTTGCGCGACAGCAGGGTGACTTCCAGCAGCGGGAAGGGCGTGTGCGCCTCCAGCCACAGGAACAGCCCGCCGCAGGCCAGCCCGCCCCCCAGCGCGGCCCAGGCCCACGCGCCCTCGTCCAGGTGCGACGAGCCCAGGGTAAGCAGTACGATGGCGCCGCCGTAGACCAGGCTGCCGCGCAGGTCGAAGGGTTCGCCCCGGGCCGAGCGCCATTCGCCACGCAGCTTGGTGAATACCAGCAGCAACGCGGAAATGCCGAAGGGCAGCACCATCAGGAACACCCAGCGCCACCCGAAATGGGTGGTCAGAAAGCCCCCGATCAGCGGCCCGCACGAAATGCCCGCATAGGCCGCCGCAGAGACGATGCCGATGGCCCGTCCGCGTTCCTCGCGCGGGAACACTTCGAGCATGATGGCGAAGCTGTTGGCCACGATCATGGCCGCGCCCATGCCCTGCAGAAAACGCAGGCCGATGACCATGCGGATGGACTGCGACAGCGAGAGCACGGCGGTGATGGACGTGAACAGCACAAGCCCGGCCAGGAACAGCCTGCGCCGCCCGAAGATGTCGCCAAGCCTGCCCATGATCAGCAGGAACACCGAAAGGGCCATGACGTAGGTGGTTTCCACCAGGCCCACCTGCATGGCCGTGGCGGCAAGGTCGCGCCCGATGGCGGGCAGCGAGACGCCCACGGCGGACATCATCAACGGCATGAGGATCATGGACACGCTGACCACGAACAGCACCGCCCCGCGCGAAACGGGCGCGGGCGCCGGGCCGGATGCGGATGCCCCGTGCCCCGACGTGCGGAAGGGGAAGGACGCGGGACTCATTGGGCCTCCCGGCCTGCATCGTCAGGCTGGCAGGCCACGGCGGCCACAGGGGTGGTCTTCATGCTGCCCGGCCTGTCCGCTTTGTCTGGCCTGTCTGTTCTATCTGGCCGGGCCGATTTTTCCGGACGCCCCAGTTCGGACAGCACGTTGGTGATCATGCGGTCCAGAAAGCCCAGGGCCTGTTCGCGTTCGTCATCGGAAAAGCCACGCACCATGGCTTCCGTCAGTTCGCGCAGGGTGGCCAGAAAGGGGGCGCGCAGCGATTCGGCTTGCGGAGTCAGGGTGATGGCCAGTTGGCGGCGGTTGCGCGGGTTCACGGTGCGGGCCACCAGTCCGGCGGCTTCCAGCTTTGCCAGCGAACGGGCGGCGGAACCCTTGTCGAAGTGCAGCTTTTCGGCCAGGTCTTCCTGCGACACGCCGTCGCCAGCCTGAAAGAGTTCCGCCAGAAAGGGTATCTGCCCCTTGCCCACCGGCCCCAGCGGGGCGATGCGCTCCAGGGCCAGCAGCAGCACCAGGCGGCGCAACTGGCCCACGCGGTAGGCAAAGGATGTGAGTCTCTGTTCCATTGAAATGTCCTATTGTTGCCATTGCAACTGTTGAAGAGGCAACAGATAGGCGCGGCTCGGGCGGGTGTCAAGCTGGCGTGTGCGGGGGGGGATCGCTGCACGCGCACCCGGACGCGATATGGCGGGTTGCCCGTGTGGCTGGCGCCTTGTGGAGGGATGCGCGCCGAGAAGGGGCGTTACCGCGCGCTGCATGTGCCCCGCGCGGTCAGGTTCAGGACCGCAGAGGTCTGCCGGGGGGCAGCACTGTGCGGAACCGCCGACACCCCGGATATCTCTGACAGCGCCACCCGCGCAGGCGACAGTGGACGCCGCGCCTTGGCGGCGCTATGCGGGGGCGGTGTGCCGGGGTGCCATGCCCTTTGGGCGCATGTACCGCACTGCCGTCCCTGTTCTTCCATCCCGCGATCCACCGGACACATCCCAACAGGACAAGGAACCGCCCATGACCCCCATGCCCGCCATGCCCGCCATGATCAGCCGCCACGAATCTCCCGCAGGCCATGTTGACACAACGCCCGACGCATCAAGCGCAGCGCCATGCGTCGATCTTTCAGGGGCCTCCGGCCCCGCCGACCTGCGCGTGCACCACGAGACCTTCCGGGTGCGCGGGTACGAGGTGGGGCCGGACGGCACCGTTTCCGCCCAGATCATCTGCGATTACCTGCAAGAGGCGGCGGGGGTGCACGCGGACCGGCTGGGGCTTTCGCTGGCGGCGCTGCACGAGCAGGGGCAGGCGTGGGTGCTGGCCCGGCTGGTGGTGCAGGTGGAGCGCGCCCCGGCGGAAGGCGAGACGGTGACGGTGCGCACCTGGCCATGCGGGGTGGAGCGGCTGCAATTTCGGCGCGACTATCTGATGCTGGGGCAGGACGGGGCAGTGGTGGCGCGCGGGGCCTCGTTCTGGGTGGTGATCAACCTGGCCACCCGCAGGCCGGAGCGCATTCCGCCCACGGTGGCGGCCCTGCTGCCGGAGAACCCACCCCTGGCGCTGGACGGCAGCCTGCTGGGCGACCGGCGACCCCCCGCGCCGGATAACGGCACGGCTCCGTTTTCCGCCATCCCCTTCGCGGTGCGCCGGGCGGACATGGACCGCAACCGCCACGTGAACAACGTCCGCTACCTGGACTGGGCGCTGGAAGGCGTGCCGGACGAGACGCAGGAGACATGCCGCCCGGCGTGGCTGGACATGCACTTTCGGGCCGAGACGGTGTACGGCGACACGGTGGAGGCGCACTGCCTGCCTGCGCCTGCCGATGTGACAGCGCCGGGCGCTGCCCGCTTCGTGCACATCCTTACCCGCCGCTCCGATGGCCGCGAGGTGGCGCGGGCCCTTACCGGCTGGCGGTAAGGGCGTTGTTTTTATTCGGAAGTAGCTGGAACGGTTGAAGATTAGCAATTCCGTTGTACCTTGTTTTATTCCCGCCTCACCCAACGACCGCCTTTCGCGCGGATAGCGCCCGCAGCCGGAGATCGCCGCCGGAGGCTTTGCGACGGCGGAAGCTCCGGCGTTGCGGGTGCACCGCAAACCGACCTTCCGGGCAGGACACAACGCGAACGTTTGCCAAGGCGATGAGAGATGTGCGCACATCGCATTCCCGCCGCCAGATCGCCCGAGGCGCGCCAGCGCCGCAGGGAAGCTGGTGGCGGAAGGAATGCGGTGCAGGACGAACTTGGGGGGACCAGGGGGGCAGCGCCCCCCGGAGCGCGGGGATGCAAGGGGCCGCCGCTCTGCGGCCCCTTGCCCGTCGGAGACATAACGAAATCGGGCGTTCACAACAGCGCACGACTGTCTTCGTAGAAGCCGCATCCAACAGGGCACAACTCCTGTCTTTCATCTTTATCTTTTTCCCCTCCCCCACAAAAAACGGGGGAAGGAACCAACGTCCCTCCCCCCGCGTCTCGCAAGGAATGAATCAATCCGGCGCTAGCCGAAATTCTTCGCCTTGTACTCGCGCACGTAGTCCACGGCCTCGGGCACGCTGGTCACTTCGCCCGCCACCTGCGCCTTCAGCAGCGCATCGCGCAGCATGCCCACCTGGGGGCCGGGGTGCAGGTTGGTGAATTCCATGATCTCGTTGCCGTTCAGCAGGGGTTCCAGCATCTGCTCCGGCGTTTCGGCGCGCTCCAGGTACTTCATGTTGTGATTGAAGTAGGTGTAGCTGCCGGCGCGGGCTTCCAGATCGGCACGGGCCATCTCGATGAGCCGGGGGAATTCGTCCAGCGACTTGAAGCGGCGGATGCCCCGGTCGGTGAGCATGAAGTGGAAGCGCATGTGGTGGCGCACCAGGTGGCACACCTGTTCCACGTCTTCCGGCGAGAAGTGCAGGCGGCGCAGCAGCTTGCGCGTCACCTTCGCGCCCACGCGGTGGTGCTGGTAGAAGTTCCACTTACCGTCGAAGTATTCCGCCGTGTACAGCTTGCCCACGTCGTGGAACAGCATGGCGAAGGTACCCAGCCAGTCGTAGTTGTATTCGCCTTCCGGGTAGTGGCGCACACACTCGATGGTGTGGTCGAACACGGTTTCTTCCGCGCCGTCGTCGTTGCGCTGCTGGCGCACGCGGGACAGGGCCGCCACTTCAGGCAGCAGGCCGTGCAGCACCTGCGAATCGAACAGCAACTGCACGAACTTCCACATGCACTCGGCTTCCACCTTGCGCCATTCGTCCATGATGTCCGAGATGCGCACGTAGTCCAGCACGCGGCTGGCGGCGCGGATGATGGCCATCCACGAGTTGGGCTCGATGGGCAGGTCGAAGTTGGCCGCGAAGCGCATGGCCCGGATGACCAGAAGATAGTTGCGGCGCAGGGTTTCGTCCGGAATGCCGCGCAGTTGCACCTTGCCCTTCGAGAAATCCTCGAAGCCTTCATACGCGTCGCCAGTGTGGGCGATGAACGGGCAGGAAAGGGCCGGGGGCATCTTGCCCTGCTCTTCCAGCACGCGCAGCATGCGCGGGGTGATGCGGGCCAGGGTATGTTCCGGGTGCGAGGATTCTTCGGTATCGGTGTGGTAGAAGCGGATCAGGGCTCCGCCTTCGCGCATGGTGGCGACCACGCCCTCTTCGTTGGAGCGCTCGAGGCTGGGAAAAAGCTTGCCGAGCTCTTCGTAGTCGGGCTCGCAGGCGATGTCGATTTCGGTTTCGCGGCCGTCCAGCAGTTCCTTTTGCAACTGCGCGTTGACCACGTAGGCGTCGTAACCGTTGCGAAGGATGGCCTTGCAGATGGCTATGGCGTCCTTGAAAGGTTGGCTCATCCCTGTCCTCCTGAAAGTGATGAAAGGCGCGCCCTCCGGCGCGGTGCCATCCGTGCATCACAGGCGCGGCCCGAAAAGTCAAGGCGGCTAGGCGTGACGGGGCGCGGACGGTGGCCGTGGGCTGGCTATGGCCCGTGGCAGTGGATGGGTCAGCGCTGGGTGCGTGCGCACGGGAAGTGTGTCCGTCTGATTGTGCCAAAATGCACAAAAGTGGCGGAGGATGCAAGGGGGAGTGGGGTGGGGGCTGTCGGGGGGAGGGGTTGTCGGGGGTAGGGGTGGGAGGGGTGAGGGGAGAGGGGATGCTGCCTGATGGGTACGGCCTCTACGAATACACTCCTGCCCTGTTGTGCTCGCCCGATTTCGTTATGCCTCCGGCGGGCAAGGGGCCGCAGAGCGGCGGCCCCTTGCATCCCCGCGCTCCAGGGGGGCTTCGCCACCCCTGGACCCCCAGCGTTTCCTGCGCGGCGTCCCTGCGGCGGCAGCTTCCCTCCGGCGCTGGGGCGCCTCCGGGCGATCTGCCGCCTGTGCCGCCAATGCGCGCGAATCTCTCGTCATCCTTGATGAAAGCTTGTGTGCCCCTTCGTCGGATTTCCTGCACCGCATTCCTTTCGCCGCCAGCTTCCCTGCGGCGCTGGGCGCCTCGGGCGATCTGCCGACGGGAATGCGGTGTGCGCCAATCTCTCGTAGCCACGACGTAGCGAGGGAGCCTTTGCAACACGCGTTTTGCGGCGCGTATCCGCGACGCCGGAGCTTCCGCCTCGCAAAGCCTCGGCGGCGATCTCCGGCTGCGGACGCGTATCGCCGCACAAAGGTTTTCAGTGCAAAATGAAGGGCGACTTGCTCGTCGAGGTAAGCAACTCGCGTGGAATGGATTCCGTTACGTATTGGCTGGGTGCGAACGCATCGTGGGGTAGGGGCAGGTGTCCTTAGCGAGAAGGCGGCGGGAGACTGGTGTACAGTGAAGGCTCGTAGCCGCGCTCAGCCCAACGGGAGATTGTGCGTGTGCTTAGGCCGATTAAACGGACACGGACAGTGCGTAGACGCATGTGACGCCGGGTTTTGATGGCGGTACATACGTCGCAACGGGGGCATGGATAAGGGTGCCCAAGTGGGATGAGGGCAACGGGAAATTGGCGCACAGCGAAGGCGCGTAGCGTTGTCAGGCCACCGTGAGATTGGTGCGCATTGGCGTCACCGGCGGCAGATCGCCCGGAGGCGCTTAGCGCCGAAGGGAAGCTGCCGCCGTAGGGACGCTGCGCAAGATACGTATGGAGGGGGTGCCCTGGCTCTGCCAAGGCAACGGGAGCTTGGCGCACATACGCATTCCGCCGGGCAGATCGCCCGGAGGCGCCCCAGCGCCGGAGGGAAGCTGCCCGGTGAAGAATGCGGTGCAGGACGAACTTGGGGGGACCAGGGGGGCAGCGCCCCCCGGAGCGCGGGGGTACAGGGGGCCGCCGCTTAGCGGCCCCCTGCCCGTCGGAGACATAACGAAATCGGGCGGTACCAACAGGGCAGGACTGTCTTCGTAGAAGCCGTGTCCAACAGGACGGTGCGTCCCCTTCCCCTTGCGGCGCAGCCCCCTACACCACCTTCACCCCGCCAAGCCACAGCGCCTTCACCCTGCCCACCAGCTCCCGTCCCAGAAACGGCGTGTTCAGGCTCTTCGAGTGCATGGTCTCGCGCGAGGGCACCCACTTCTCTTCCGGGTCCAGCAGGAAGAAATCCGCCGGGTCGCCGACGCCAAATCCGTTCACGGGCAGCCCGAATATCTTCGCCGGTTCCGTCGCCCACAGGCGCATCAGGTCGGCTTCCGTCAGCACTCCTTCGCACACCAGCCCCCATGTCAGGGCCACGGCGGTATCAAGGCCGGTAATGCCATTGGGGGCCTCGTCCAGCGGGGTTTCCTTTTCGTGCGCGGCGTGCGGGGCATGGTCGGTGGCCAGGATGTCGATGACGCCGGATTGCACCGCCTCGCGCAGGGCGGCCACATCGTCGTCGGTGCGCAGGGGCGGGTTGACCTTGGCCTTGGTGTCGTACCCCAAGAGTTCCCTGTCGGTCAGCAGCAGGTAGTGGGGGCAGGTTTCCGCCGTTACCGGCACGCCGCGCTGCTTGGCCCAGGCGATCAGCTCCACGGAGCGGCGGCACGAGATGTGCGCAAGGTGAATGGGCAGCTTCAGGTAGTCGGCCAGCAGGATGTCGCGCGCCACGTGCAGCGCCTCGCCGATGTCCGGCTGGCCCTTCACCCCGATGCGTCCGCTGGTCTCGCCCTCGTTCATGTGCGCGCCCTTGGCCAGGTAGGGGTCCTCGCAGTGGTCGATGACCACCTTGCCCTGGTCGGCGGCGTATTCCACGCAGCGGCGGAACATTTCGGTATCCGGCACGGGCGCGCCGTCGTTGGAAAAGGCCACGCAGCCCGCCTCGGCCAGTTCGGCCAGCGGGGCAAGCTCCGTGCCCTTCAGCCCCACCGTGGCCGCGCCGATGGGGTGCAGGCGCGGGCCGTGCGGCCAGTGGCGGCGGGCGGTGTCGATCATGTCCCGCGTGATGGAGGCATCGTCGTTGACCGGCTTGGTGTTGGCCATGCACAGCACGGCCCCGAACCCGCCGTGGGCGGCGGCGGCAAGCCCGCTGGCGATGTCTTCCTTGTACTCCTGACCCGGTTCGCGCATGTGGGTGTGCGCGTCGATGAAGGCCGGGAACAGCACCATGCCCTTGGCATCGATGCTTGCCGCGTCTTGCGGCGCAGTGCCGGAACCGGCGTCCGTCACGGACGCAATGCGCCCGTCGGCCACGGCAACGTCCACCATGCGCCCCAGCAGGCGGGCATTGCGAAGGAACAGGGATGCGGAAGTGGTGGCGGTCATGCGCGGCCTCCGTTGTCGGCGGTCTGCTCTGTGCCGGTGCGGGTGGCGAGCAGGAAAAGGATTGCCATGCGCGTGGCCACGCCTGCGGCCACCTGGTCCAGGATCAGGCTTTCGGGCGAGTCGGCCAGCACGGACGATATTTCCAGTCCCCGGTTCATGGGGCCGGGGTGCAGCACCCGCGCGCCCGGCGCGGCCATGGCCAGGTGCCGGGGCGACAGGCAGAAACGCTGCGCGTATTCACGCAGGTCGGGCAGCAGGCCCGCCTGCTGGCGTTCCAGTTGCAGGCGCAGGCACATCACCGCGTCCGCGCCCTGCACGGCGTCGTCCAGCCGGTTGAAGATGGTCACCGGCCAGTTGTGCACCCCGGCGGGCAGCAGGGTACGCGGCGCGCACAGCCGCACCTTTACCCCCAGCGACGAGAGCAGGTGCACGTTGGAGCGGGCCACCCGGCTGTGGGCAATGTCACCAAGGATGAGCAGGGTGCGCCCCTCGAAGGTGTCGCCCCAGACCTGGCGCAGCGAATAGCAGTCCAGCAGGGCCTGGGTGGGGTGGGCGTGCCAGCCGTCGCCCGCGTTGACCACAGAGCAGTCCAGCCGTTCGGCCAGAAACTGCGCCGCGCCGCTGGACGAATGGCGGATGACGATGATGTCCGGCGTCATGGCCTGCAAGGTGAGGGCGGTGTCCTTCAGGCTTTCGCCCTTGGACAGGCTGGACCCGCTCTTGGCCAGCGAGAAGGTGTCGGCGGAAAGCCGCTTGCCCGCCACGTCGAACGAGGTCTTGGTGCGGGTGCTCGGCTCCGCGAAGAACAGCACCACGCTCTTGCCCTTCAGGGTGGGCACCTTTTTCACGGGGCGGCGGTTGATGTCGTGGAACTGGGCCGCCGTATCCAGCAGGTGGAACAGCTCTGGCCGCGTCAGCTGGGTGACGTCCAGCAGGTCCTTGTGGGGCCACGTGGGGCGTTGTGCGTGCTGCATGTGGGTGTGGGGGGTTACGGGGTTGTCCCCAGTGCTTGGGAAAAATCTTGGGGCAGCAGGGCCAGCCGCGCGCGGCGGCCGGGAACGATGGCGCCGATGTCGCCCCGGCCCAGTGCGGCTGCGCCGCCCACGGTCAGCAGGCGCAGCAGGGCGGCGGGGGGCAGGTCGTGCCCGGCGGGCAGGTCGCGCAGGGCGCGGGCCTCGTTCCACAGGTCCAGGTCGTGGTTCGAGGCCAGGCTGTCGGTGCCTAGGCACAGCGGCGTGCCCGCCGCAGCCAGGGCGCGGGCCGGGGCCGTGCCCACGCTGATGGCCGCGTTGGAGCGCGGGCACAGGCAGACGTGCGCGCCCGATTCGGCCAGCAGGCGGATGTCCGACGCGTCCAGTTGCACGCAGTGCACGGCCAGGGTGCCTTCGTCCAGCAGGCCAAGGTCGGCGGCATAGGGCACGGGGCGCATGCCCGGCGCGGCAAAGCCCGGCGGCAGCACGCGCACGGCCAGCAGGTCGGCCAGCGCGCCGCGCCCGGTGGTCAGGAATTCCACCTCGTCCGGGTGCTCGGCCAAGTGCATGGAAAAGACGCGGTGGTTGCGTTCGCACCAGCGGCGGGCGGCGGCGAGCGCAACCGGGTGGGTGGAATACAGGGAGTGCCCGGCCAGCGCGGCATCGGGATGGAGCGGGAAGGGCGCGCCGGGTGCGGGGGATGCGCCTGTCGGGCCGGAGGGAACGATATCGTCCGCAGCAAGATCGGACGCCAGTTCCGCCATGGCGCGCGGCCACAGGGCGGCGGTGTCTGCGGGGGCTGCCGGTTCGCCGTCGGGCGTGGTGAAGCGGTAGCCGAACACCTCCGCGAAGTGTGAACAGCCGATGGACGCGGCCTGCATGGCCCGGTGCACGGCGGCGGGGGCCACGGCGGTGATGTCGCCCACGTGGGCGGTGTGGCAGGCCGCAAGCTGGCGGGCGGCTTCGGTCAGCGCGGCGGCGCGGACATCCGGCGGGGTTTCGGCCCCGGCGGCCACGAGCGACAGCAGGCTTTTCACCCACGGCACAAAGCCGCCCCCAAGCACGGTGCGCCCGGCCAGGTGCGAAAGTTCGAGGTGTGTGTGGCAATTGACCACGCCGGGCGTCAGGGTGACCTCGCCAAGGTCGGACAGGGGAACCCCCGCGCGGCGGCGGAAGGCATCCATGGGTTCCACGGCCTCGATGACGCCCCCGCGCAACCCGGAGAGCACGCGGGCCGCGCCATCCGCGCCATTCGGGGCACCCACGCCATCTGGGGCATTCGCGCCATCAGGGACATTCGCGTCGGGCGGCGTGGTGCACGCGCCATCAGTCAATGCCGCCTGCCCGGCACCGTCCAAGAAAACGCCCCGGATCACAACGACATGGTCGTCGAGAACGCGGGGCGGCGAAAACAGGTCGCGCGGGTCTCGTGCTGGACCCTCACCTGCGAGAGGTATGACGCGTCGCGCGCGGACGGCGATGAGCATTGTCTGTACGGGGGGTTGGGTGTACAAGCCGGGCACAGTGGCTCCCGGCACTGGGGGCATGTCGTTGGACGCATGCCCACAAGATAGTGTTCCACAATCGGGTGGGGATGTAAAGAAAAGGGGCGCTCCCGCCGAACAGATGGCGACGGATGACCACGCCTGGCAGTTGCGCTGCCCGGCGGCCTGCCGTCTGCCAGCCCCCCGGTTTTCGCAGTTCCCCCAGTTTCCGCAGTCCCCGCAGTCCGGCCCCATTCCGGGGGCGCACGCGCATCGCACCTTCAACCGCCAGTTCTCGCGCAGATTCCCATGACCACACCGCACCGCAGCCTCTGCCTCATCCACGCCAACTGCCAGGGCGATCCGCTGGCGAAACTGCTGGCCGCCTCGCCGCAGTTTGCCGCGCGTTACGAAATCCGCCGCTACACCAATTACCTGCGCGAGCGCGTGGCCCCCGCCGAACTGTCCGGTTGCGGGCTGTTCCTGTACCAGCACCTGGGCGAAAAGTGGGACGACCACGCCTCCGACCGGCTGCTGTCCATGGTCAACCCGGCTGCGCGGGTGCTGCGCCTGCCCAACATGCTGTTCACGGGCTACTGGCCGTTCTGGACCAACAAGAGCCCCATGGATTTCGGCGATGCGTTCCTGGACCGGCTGGTGTCCATGGGCCTCGGCATGGCGGAAATCCTGCACGTGTACCTGCACGGCGACATCGCGGCCAAGTACGACCTGGACGCCATGCTGCGCGCGTCACTGGATGTGGAGCGGGACAAGGAGCGCGGGGCGGGCGCGGAACCGGGCATGGTCGGGGGCGACGGGGGGAGCAGGGCAGGCAGGGGCGGAAGCGCGGTGCCGGAGGTCATCCCCGCCGTGGTGGCCCCCACGGTGGAACTGGTGGAGGCGCTGTGGAAGCAGGAGCGGCTGTTTGCCACCATCAACCATCCCAACCGACGGCTGGTGCTGCATGTGGCGGAAGGGGTGCTGGCGGCGCTGGGCATGGACCCGCTGCCCCCGGCGGTACGCGAGGGGTTCACCGACCCGTACCCGGAGTTCGAGCTGCCCATCCACCCGCAGGTGGCCGCCCACCACGGGCTGGCATTCGGCGGGCCGGATGCCACATACAACATTTACGGGCGGCGCATGACCTTCGAGGAATACGTGCGCCGCTACGCGGACTGCCGCCTGCGCGGCATCGACAATTTCATCGGATACTTGCAGCTGGTGTGATCCGGCGGGGGCAAGCCCCCGTTCTCCGGTGGCGCCATGCCGGTGCGCCCGGCATCAGGAAAGCCCGTGCGTCCATGAAGCGACGAACGTCGTGCCGCCGTGTCCCGCAGCTATGCGCCGGGCGCGGCGGCGTTCGTTTGCCCGTCGAGTCCCAGCAGGGTGGCCGCGCTGGACAGCAGCACCTCTATCTCGCCGTCGGAAAGGTCCAGCCGCCGTTGCAGGCGGTGGCATTCGTCGGCGGGGTCGAACAGGGGGTAGTCGCTGCCGAACAGGATGTGCTCGCGGTCATGCCTGTTGAAGATGGCCCGCAGGGTGGCGTCGTCGATGAAGGAGAGGCTGCTGGAAGTGTCCATCCACACTTCGCGGCCCACCAGCGCCTCCAGCGCATACTGCCAGTGCAGGTAGCCGCCAAGGTGCGCGGCAATGAACCGGGCACGCGGAAAGGCATCCAGCAGGGCGGCCAGCTTGTACGGGCAGGAGGGGTTTTCCGCCGGGGGCAGCTTGTCGCCGATGTGGCACATGAACACGAAGTCGTTCTGCGCCGCCTCGATGATGGGCAAAAGGCGCGGGTCGTCCAGGCGGAAGCCCTGGAATTCCGGGTGCAGCTTCAGCCCCCGGATGCCCGCCGCGCGCAGTCGGTCCAACTGGTGCTCCCAGTCCTGATATTCGGGATGCACGGTGCCGAAGGCCACCACTTCCGGGTGGTGGCGCTGCAATTCCACGGCAAAGGCATTGGCGGGCACCACCTGCGCGGCGGCGGTGGCGGCGCAGTGCACCACCACGCCGTCCAGCCCGGCGCGTTTGGCGCGGGGCAGCAGGTCTTCCACCACGCCTTCGCCCACGGGCGAGATGCCGTAGTGCGATTCCAGCTGTTGCAGGACCTTGGACGCAATTTTGGGGTGGAAGGCATGGGTGTGGACGTCGAGGAACATGGGCCATGCCCTACGCCCGGTCCACTGACCAGTCAAGCGAGCAGGCACATTCGTTGTCTGAAGTGTACAAGCCTGCACGCGTGAGCGCCCTGCTTGCCGAGAGGCGTGCTATTTCAGCAAATCACGCAGCCATTCGGGCACCGGCACCGGCTTGCCCTGCGGGTTGATGCAGGCGTGCTGGGTCATGCCGTCGGCCAGCAACCTGTTGCGTCCCTCGTCCCGAATCTCGTACACGAAGGTCAGCGAGGCGCGGCCCCATTCGCTGATGCCCGCGCGTACCTGGATCAGGTCGTCGAAACGGGCCGGGCTGCGGTAGCGGCAGCGTGCCTCGCGCACCGGCAGGATGATGCCGCGTTCTTCCACGGTGGCATAGCCCATGCCCCGCGAGCGGATGAATTCGCTGCGGGCGCGTTCGAAGAAGTGCAGGTATTCCGCATAGTATACAACGCCCATCATGTCCGTTTCACCGTAGGACACCCGATGGGCCAACCAGATTTCAGGCACGGGAAAGCCATCCATATGTTTCGCAACCTCCTGCCGCGTGGCGCGGCGTGTCGATTCGTACGCCATTTCGTGGCGAAAGCCAAAGCCGCGAGCACGCGCGGCCTGTCCCTCTCCATGGCCTTGCCCGCGTCCTTCACGTCGCCGGGCCGTGGCCGCGCCGCCGGGGCGCTGCTGCTGGCACTGATCATCTCCGGCTGTGCATCGCGCGCGCCGCAGGTTGCGGTTCCCGCGCCGGGCACCCCCGCCGTGACGCAGGCCCCGGCCCCGGCGCGTCCGGCTCTGTCGCTGCCGCCGCTGCCCGCGTACACCGAGGCCGCGCCCGACGAAATCCGCGCCGCCATCGCGGCCATGGACCCGCGCAGCCAGGGGCTTGCCTCGTGGAACGACCTGGCCCCGGCCCTGGCCCAAAGCCTTTCCTACATGGCCACCCGCCCGGCTGGCGGCGTGGCCCTGGACCGCCCGGGCGTTCGCGCGACCAACGCGGACTTCATGGCCGCCCTGCGCCAACTGTCCGGCCTGCTGCCCGAACTGGATGCCAACCCCGGCCTGCTGGCCGAACGGTTCCGCTGGCTGCGCGTGGACACCGCCTGGACCGGCTACTACGAGCCGGTGCTGCGCGCCAGCCGCAGCCCCGCGCCCGGCTACGCGCACCCCATTTACCGCACTCCGCCGGACATGCGCGTGACCGAGGTGGCCGCCTCCGGGTCCGGCAAGCAGCGCATGACCTACCGGGTGGTGAACGGCCCCAAGGGGCGCACGCTGAAGCCGTACTACGACCGCGCGGAAATCGACGCCGGGGCGTTGCGCGGCAAGGGGCTGGAACTGGCCTGGGCGGCGGACCCGGTGGACGTGTACATCCTTCAGGTGCAGGGCTCCGGCAGGCTGCGCTTTACCGACGGCAGCGAGGCCCGCGTGCTGTACGCCGCGCAGAACGGGCGGCCCTACGTGTCCATCGGGCGCATCCTGAAGGAACGGGGCGAACTGCCGCCCGACGGGGTGAACATGCCCGCCATCCGCCAGTGGCTGGAAAGTCACCCCGCGCAGGCGCGGGAGCTCATGAACACCAACCCCAGCTACGTCTTTTTCCGGCTGGAGGAAGGCCGCGCCAGCGGTCCGCTGGGGTGCACGGGCAGGCCGCTGACCCCGTGGGTAAGCCTGGCCACGGACCGTTCCGTGCTGCCTTCCGGCGCGCTGGTGGCCTTTTCCGCCCCGGTGCCGCAGCCAGCGGGCGGCGGTGCCGTGACCGGCCTTGGCCTTGCGCAGGATACCGGCGGGGCCATCAAGGGCTACCGCATCGACCTGTTCTGCGGCGCGGGCGACCGCGCGTCCGCCGTGGCCGGGCATCTTGATGCGCCAGGACCGGCGTGGCTGCTGCTGCCCCGTACCCGTTAGGGGCCGTTTCCAAATAGTCCTTTCGCCCGTTGGCGACGTCAAACTTCACCTGCCGTATCGGTCAAATACGATAAGAGTACGCGCTGCGGTCCCTATCCGTAAGGTTCGCTCCACTCACCTAACGGCTAGGGCACTCCCTCATGGCAGGCTCGTTTTCCTTGCCAACGAACGAAAATCCTAATTTGGAAACAGCCCCTGTGGAGAGCAAACGGTAAGGCCATCTGCACAGGAGACCTTCATGGACCCACGCCCGTCCTCCGAACGCATTCCCGCCATCCTCGTGGTGGACGACGACCCGGTGGCCCGCACCGCCATGTGCGGCTACCTGCGCGATGCGGGCTATGCCGTGCGCGAGGCGGGCGGCGGCGCCGATGCGCTGGCCCTGTTCGACGAGCGCGGCGCCGATGCGGTGCTGCTGGACTGGCGCATGCCCGGCAAGAGCGGGGCCGAGGTGCTGCCCTGCATCGCCGCGCAGGACCCCACGGTGCCGGTCATCGTGGTGTCCGGCACCAGCGAGGTGCGCGAACTGGCGCGGGCCTTGCGCCTGGGCGCATGGGACTTCGTGATCAAGCCCATCGAGGACATGGCCGTGCTCGACAGGGCGCTGGTGCGTTGCCTGCTGCGGGCAGAACTGCTGCGCGAGCAGGGCCGCCGCCGCGAAACCCTGGAGGGGCTGGTGCGCCGTCGCACCGAAGACCTGGAGGACGCCAACCGCCGCCTGCGGCGGGAAATCGCCGAGCGCAGGGAGTTCGAACGGGCCCTGGCGGAAAGCGAGGAACGTTTCCGCCAGTTGATGGAGAACACCAGCGAGGTGTTCTGGGTGCGCGATCTTGCCAGCGACCGGCTGCTGTACCTTTCTCCGGCCTATGAAACGGTCTGGGGGCGTCCGGTGCAGGACGCCATGCGGGGCGACGGTCCGCGCCTGGGCACCGTGCACCCCGACGACAGGAACGCGGTGGAGACCGCCATGGCGGGCATCGCCACGTCGGCCACCCCTGTCGACGCAGAGTTCCGCATCGTGCGGCCCGGCGGCGAGGTGCGCTGGGTGCATGCGCGGGCCTTTCCCGTGCGCGACGGAGACGGCAACGTCTACCGCGTGGCCGGGGTGGCCGAGGATGTCACCGCCCGCCGCAAGGCGGAAGAGGACATTCGCGCCTCGCTGCGCGAAAAGGAGATTCTGCTGCGCGAGGTGCACCACCGGGTCAAGAACAACCTGCAACTCATCGTCAGCCTGCTGAACTTGCAGGCGGCCTATGCCGACGGGGCCGCCGACCGCGAGCGGTTCATCGAAAGCCGCAACCGCGTGGCCTCCATGGCCCTGGCGCACGAGGAACTGTACCGCGCCAACGACCTGGCCAGCGTGAACGTTGCCGACTACGTGGAGCGGCTGGCGCGCAAGCTGGTGCAGGCGTCGGTGGATGCCGAGGTGGCACTGGCGCTGGACCTGCCGCCGCTGTACCTGCCGGTGTCGGCGGCCATCCCCTGCGGGCTGATTCTCAACGAACTGGTCACCAACGCCATCAAGCACGCCTTTCCCGGTAGGGACGCGGGGCGTATCGCCATAGCCGCCCGGCGTGAGGGACGGCAGGTGGAGGTGCGCGTCACCGACGATGGGGTGGGGCTGCCGGAAGGCTTCGACCCTGCCGGGGGTGCCACGCTGGGCATGCAGTTGGTGGGCAGCCTGGTGGCGCAACTGGGCGGGCGGCTGGAGGTGGCATCCGGTCCTGCGGGGGCCAGCTTTGTGGTGCGTTTCGAGGAAAACGAGGCCGAACCCTACGGGACGGAGGCGCCCGGTGCCCCCGATACGCAAGGCGTGCCGGGTGGAGCGGATGCGCGGGACCCGTTGCGGGCCTGGTCTGGACTGGCTGGCGAGTTCATCGGCCCGGACACCGAGTAGCGGACCGTCAGACCGCGAAACTGGCAGACCGCGAAACCGGCAGGCCACGAAACTGGCGGGCAACGGGACTGGCGGACTGGCGACCGTGCGCCCCGTTGCATTGGCGCGCTGGTGGCGGGTTGTCGGGTAGTGCGGCGGGTGCTCGCTGGGGATTTTGGGAGTTCTCACGCGCCGATCGCATGTGGAACGTTTTTTTAGCGTCAGTCCATGTACTTTTTTTCCCATTCACCCGGTTTTGCCTTGACTTGGCAAGCTGCCGGGCGGAACATGCCCTTGCACCGACCGGACGCTCAACGAGCGCCATACGGCCGATGCATGCCGAAATCTCCGTGCTGCGCCACATGGCGCGGGAGGCCAGGCCATGCGTTCACGCCGTGTCATGCCCGCCTTTCATCTTTCTTCCCTCTACGCCCATCGGACGCAGTCGTCCCTTTCTCCGGCCCAGTGCCGCATGTCCGTCACGCGGTACCGACTGGCGCGACTGGCCCGGCTGGCGCGCGCGGACCGCTTCGTTCCTCCCCCGGCCATCTCCGGACAGCCTCGCGTCCGTGCCGCCTGCAGGGCATCACGCCGGGCGGTCGCGTCCGCTTTCCGCCCCTTCCCGCTTCCCCATGCGGCGGGGCCGTCCCGTATCCAGTCATGCCGTATACATACCCCGTGCCGCTCCGGCGGCGCCCTGCAACGCGCCGCCATTTCCGCCTCGCGGGGTGCGGCACAAACCCGGTGGACGACGGAAGCCGCCTGCCGATCCTGTCGGGCCAGGCCCGAGGAGGCACCATGAGTTTCGCGGATATCGGTTCCATTGTCGGTGGTATCGTCGTGCTTGGACTCATTGGGTACTTCATGTATGTCAAGGTGTTGAAGCACTAGCGCAACACCGGACGCATCGAACGCATCGACCCGGCCACCAGCCCACCGGCCCACCGGCCAGCCCTGCCAGACCGACCGGCGTACCTGCCCCGCCGATGCCCATACCGGCGCCCTTCACCTGCGTGAAGGGCGCCGTTTTTAGTTGTGTAAAGAGAACGGTAGGTTGAAGTTGATCGTGATAATCAGCCACAAAAATGAAAAAATATTGTCACGATCCGGTGACGGGTGCTAGCGTTGGCGAATCCGTATTTTCCGCCCTTGCCGGTCGACTTTGGCCGGACAGGACGGGGAAGGGGCATTGACAGTGATTTTCGATATCAAATAAGGTGGCGAACCCGCACGGCACCGGGCTGGCGTGGATGCTGCCGGGCATGGGCTGAACATGGGCCGAACATGGGCCGAACATGGGCCGGACGCGTGACGGCGCACTCATCACAAGGAGACGGGAATGAACGAGAGCTACAAGTACGGGTTGTATTTCGTGGGCGGCGTGGCGCTGGGCGCCCTTGGCGCGGTGATGCTGGGCCGGGGCAAGTTCGACATCCGTCCTGCCATGGCCGACCTGCTGAGCCATGGCTTCGACCTGAAGGACAAGGCCTCTGCCTATGCGGAAACCGTGCGCGAGCATATGGAAGACATCGTGGCCGAGGCCGAGCACGTGCACAAGCAGCGCAAGGACGCCGCCGAAACCGCCGCGCCCGAAGCTGCCGAAGCCGCCAAGGCCTAGCCGGATCTGAACGAACAGGCTCCGGATCACCCTTCGACCAAATCCGCAACGGACGAGGCGCATGGACTATCGCATAGCACACGAACTGCCGGGGCGCCTGCGCCTGCGCTGCGCCCCCGGTTCGTTTTCCCAGGACCGGGCGCAGGACCTTGTGGCCCGCATCGTGGCCGTTGACGGCGTGGCAGAGGCGCACGCCACCGCCACCACCGGCAGCGTGCTGGTACGCTACGCCCGTCCCGCCGCGCGGGGCGAGGTGCTGGCCGTGGTGGACGGCTTTGTGGCCGGGGGCGCAGCGCGCCGTACGCCGGGCAGAAAGGCCGAGGCTTCCGAACACCCGGGCGGGGCGCGCGCGTCTGCGGACAGGTCACCGGAGAAGCCCGGCGGCAAGTCCGATGCCAAGGGTGGCCGGGGCAAGGGCAGGGCGGCAGGCATGTCTGCCGGTCCGTCATCGGGCAATGTCGGCCCTGCCGCCGTTGCTGCCCGCAAGGCGCGCGGCCCCATGGGGGCGCACCTGCCGCCGGGGGCTCCCGGCATGGCCGGTTTGCACGGCATGGCTCTGGACGGTGCAGCCCTGTCGGCTGGCGCGCCGGGCGTGGCCGGGTTGGGCGGACTGAACGGACTGGCCATGGCCGGTGCCGCGCCTGGCGCGGGCGGGTTGATCCGCTACCTGATCCTGCGCCCCTTCCTGCCGCGCATCGTGCGCATGGTTTCCGCCTTCTTCCGCGCGTTGCCCTTCCTGCTCAAGGGGGGGCGTTCGCTGGCATCGGGCCGTCTCAACGTGGACGTGCTGGACGCGGCGGCGCTGGGCATCTCGCTGGTGCGGGGCGATTTCCGCTCCGTGGGGCTGATCACCGCGCTGTTCGCCGTGGGCGAATTCCTGGAGGAATGGACCCGCAAGAAGTCGCGCGAAAGCCTGGCCGAAAGCCTGGCCATTGACGTGGACACCGTGTGGGTGAAGCGTGGCGAGGCAGAGGTGCAGGTGCCCCTTTCCGCCCTGGCCGACGACGACCTGGTGGTCGTGCGGGCCGGGTCGTCCATTCCCGTGGACGGCGTGGTGGCCGAGGGCGAGGCCATGGTCAACCAGACCTCCATGACCGGCGAGCCGCTGGCCGTGGCCCGGCGCGCCGGGGCATCGGTCTACGCGGGCACGGTGGTGGAGGAAGGGCGGCTGGACATTCGGCCCACCGGCGTGGGGTCTGCAACGCGCATCAACCAGATCGTGGGCTTCATTGAGCGATCCGAGGCCCTGAAGGCAAACGTGCAGGGCAAGGCGGAACGCCTGGCCGACGCCATCGTGCCGTACAGTTTCCTGTTAGCGGGCGGGGTGTGGGCAGTCACCCGCGACGTGGCCCGCGCCGCGTCGGTGCTGTTGGTGGACTATTCGTGCGCCATCCGCCTGGCCACGCCCCTGGCCATCCTGACCGGCATGCGCGAAGGTGCCCGCCACGGCGTGCTCATCAAGGGTGGCCGGTTCATCGAGGGGCTGGCGGGCGCGGATACCGTGGTCTTCGACAAGACGGGCACCCTCACCGAGGCGCGTCCCCGCGTGGCCGAGGTCATCTCGCTGAACGGGCATGGCCGCGACGACGTGCTGCGCCTGGCCGCCTGCCTTGAAGAGCATTTTCCCCATCCCGTGGCCCGCGCCGTGGTGCGCAAGGCCGAACAGGAAGCGTTGGACCACCAGGAAGAACACGCCGAGGTCGAATACGTGGTGGCCCACGGCATCGCCTCGCGCCTGCGCGGCAAGCGCGTGCTGGTGGGCAGCCGCCACTTCGTCCACGAGGACGAAGGCGTGCCCCTGGACGAATTCCTGCCGGTGGTCAACGAATGGGCCGCCAAGGGCTATTCCATCCTGCACCTGGCCATCGGCGGCAAACTGGCGGGCATCTTGTGCATTGAAGACCCGTTGCGGACAGAGGCCGCCGAGGTGGTGCGCGGCCTGCGCGAACAGGGTGTGAAACGCATCGTCATGCTGACCGGCGACGGGCCGGTGACGGCGGCTGCGGTGGCCAACGCCGTGGGCGTGGACGAATGGCGCGCCCAGGTGCTGCCCGCCGACAAGGCCGACATCGTGCGGCAGTTGCAGGCCGAGGGCGGCAAGGTGGTCATGGTGGGCGACGGCATCAACGATTCGCCTGCCCTGTCCGCCGCCGACGTGGGCGTGTCCCTGCGCGACGGGGCCGACCTTGCCCGCGAGGTGGCCGACGTGGTGCTTTCCGGCAACGACCTTGCGGAACTGCTGGTGGCGCGCCACCTGGCAAAGGCAACCCTGCGGCGCATCCACCTGAACTTCGGGTCCATCATGGGGCTGAATTCGGCCTTCATGGCCCTTGGCCTGGTGGGCCGGGCGCAACCCGGCATGCTGGCCCTGCTGCACAACCTGACCACCGTGGGCGTGGCCCTGAACGCCATGCGGCCCATGCTGGGCAATGGCGCGGCGGAAGGGCGGCGCGGCGCGGATCGCAAGCCGGGCGTGATGGCATTGCCCGTTGGCATGACCGGCGAGGCAGCTGCCGATCCGGTTGCCGCAGCGGTTTCGCCCGCCGCACGGGTTGCGGCGGGGGTGGCCGGTGCTGGTGCCGCCGTCAGGGCCGCGCTGAAGGCCACCGCGCAGGGCGCTGCCAAGGCGGTGGGTTCCATGACGCGCAAGGCCCGGGCGGCTGGTGAGACGGACATCGCCACGCAGGGCAAGGATCCCGACAAGGCCCCGGCCAAGGCTCCGGTCAAGACTGGAAAACCGGCGAAGGCTGGCAAGCAGGGCAAGGCCGCCGGAGCGGCGAACGCCGCGCGGGCCAAGGCTGCGGGGGCCGCAGACGCCACTGCCACCGCCGTGGCAACGGCAGAGGTGAAGACCGCGCCGGAACGCTCCGGCAAGTCCGGCGTCAAGGCCACGAAATCCGCCAAGCCCGCCAAGTCGGCCAAGACCACAACGCCCAGGACCACAAAGCCCGGGACCGTCAAGGGCGGAACCAAGGCCACCGGCAAGGCTGCCCGCAAGGCCAGCGGTTCCGGCTCGGCATAACGGACGCATCCGCAGCAGGGCCGCGCCCGGCGCGGCAAGGAGAGGTGGATCATGATCAGCAGCTTCATCGACGGCAGGGTGCGCATCCGGTGCGATGCGCTGCGCAATCCGGAGGCGGCCGCCGCCATCGAAGGCACCCTGCGCGAAACGCCGGGCGTGCTTTCCGCCACGGCCAACCCGCGCACCGGCGGCCTGCTGGTGGAGTACGACCCGGACGCCGTGACCCAGGAACAGTTGCTGGAAGCGGCCAAGATGCTGGAAGCCTTTGCGGCGCAGGAACCGGCGGCCCCGAAGAAATCGTGTTGCTGCCGCCGCCTGACCAAGGCCGAGGCCATGCGCATCTCCAAGCGGGGCATGGCCGGATCACTGGCGGCGCTGGTGCTGTTCGGGCTGGCCGGGCGCGAGCGGGCGCATATCGTGGCGGGCGGGCTGTTCCTGGCCTTCAACGCTTACCATCTGTACGCATATCGCAAGCGCGTGATGGCCTGATCGGGTTGGTTTTTCCGCTCATTGGTGACGAACGGAAAGCCTGATTTGGCCGCAGCCGCTACGGCTTGCACACCTTGCAGGGGCGAAAGCCTGCGTCAAGGGCTGCTTTGCGCGTGGTGAACACCGCCGTGCAGGCCTTGCACGCGTAGTAGGTGCAGCCCTGGCGGTGGAAGATGCGCGACTGCACGTTGCCGTGGTAGGCGGCATTCTGTGCGGCCTGTGTGGGCTGTGCGGAAAGGACGGCTACCGTCAGGACCAGCGTCGGGGGCAGCGCCAGCAGCAGGGTCAGCAGGACCGCCGCTGCGGCGCGCACCGCGAACGGACACGGGCCGGAACGGATGCGTGATGGTGTGCGATGCATGCGGGCCTCCTTTGGTGTGGCCCTACCGCGAAGCGGGCGTGCGTGCAACGGATTGAGAATGCGTGCATGCGAGAAGGGGCGTCCCCATGGGGCGCCCCTTTTGCGTGTACTGCGGGGAAGGGCAGCGCAGAGGGAGTGCGCAGCGGGTGGCAGGGTGACGGTCTGTTTTGCCCTGTCTGCCCCGTCAGACCTTGCCGTCCTGTCAGCCTTGCCGTGCGGTCAGGTCGGCTTCACCGTCAGACGGGTTGGCGGTGCCCCGCAGCACCATGTCCAACAGGGCGGGGCCGGAGGGAATGCGCAGGCCGGTGGCCGCGCAGGCGGCTTCGTCGAAGCGGGCGGCGGGATGCGGCAGCGCGCCCGGTCCGTGTAGCAGGAAGGGCACGGCGTCCGGGTGGTGGCGCCCATCGCCGCAGTGGGTGACATGGTCGCAGGTGACGCAGAGCAGGGCGTCCGGTCGGGCCGCGCGAAGCGGGGCGATGAGTTCCGCGTCGATGCGGGTCAGCAGGGATGACTTGGCGTGGGCGTCGCGGGCGTGGGCGCACATGTCCGGGCCTTCCACATGGATGAAGACCACGGCGTGGTCCGCCAGCAAGGCGAGCGCGGCTGCGGCCTTGGCGGCAAGGTCGGTGTCCGCGCCGCCGGTGGCGCCGGGGATTTCGGGCGCGGTCAGCCCGGCAGCCAGGGCCAGCCCGCGTGCCAGCGGCACTGCCGCCACCATGGCGGCGGTGAGGGGCGCGTCGGGGGGCGGCGAAGAGGCGGCGTACCGGGTGGAAAACGGCGGCAGGTCGGGGCGGTGACCGCACCCCCACGGCCACAGGGCCAGTCCGTGGGGTGCGTCCGGTATCGTGAGCCCGGCAAGGTGCGCGTTGGCCGCCGTGATGCGCGCGTGCAGGGCCGGGTGGTGGCGGGCAAGATCATGCAGGGCGTTGGCGGGGGATTGTCCGATGACATCCTGCGGTCCGGCGGGCGTGAAAGAGGCGGGCGCAAAAGACACGGGCGTGGCGGGAGAAGACGGGGAGGCGGCGTGTCCGTCATCCCGTTCCACCACCGTGAAGCGAAAGCCGCCGCCATGGGCCGTGGCATGGGCCGGGGCCGGGAAGACAGCGCGCACGATGCGGGCAATGGTTTGTTCCGTGGCGGGGAGCAGGGTGGCGGCTGGGTCGGCCATGCGGCCATGGGCGTCCAGCGCCACCACGTTGCAGCGCCATGCCGTGTCGCGGGGGCCAAGGGGCAGCCCGGCGGCCAGGGCTTCCAGGGGGCCGCGCGCGACGGGGTGGCGCAGCGGGTCGTAGCCGAGCAGGGCGGGGATGCCTGCGTCGGACCCGGCTTCCGCGCCGTAAGGGATGACCTGGCAGCGACCGGCGGTGCCGGTGGCGGCAAGACGGTCGAGGGTGGGCGTGTTCGCGGCGGCCAGCGGGGTTGGCTGGCCGTCACGGGCGGGCAGGTCGGCCATGCCGTCGAGGATGCAGATGATGCGGGGCGTGTGCATGGCGGAACTGGTGGTGGCGTTTGAGTTAGCGCAGACACGTTGCGGTCGCCATCCGTAAGACTCGCGCGTTGCGCTCGCCTAACGGCTGCCGATCTGCGCGGAAAAATACCGCGTCGCCTTGCCCGGCGAAAAAACGCGTAATTTCCGGCACCGTGTCCGCACCAGCCATCCGCACCGAAAGACCGGCGCGGAGTATAGGGAAGCAAGGCATCCTCTGAAAACAGGTGGAACAGGCTGGCGTTGTAAACGGTCAGAACGTGGGTAAGGGCAAGGAAAACGGCCCTTTTGACGAAGGGAGTGTACTCTTGTTGTACTCGACCGTAGTCAAAAGGGCCGTTTGACGATGCAATTGCCCGCGTTCTGGCCGTTTACTGCAACACCCGGTAGCAGACGGGGGGCGCCAGCAGCAACCCGGCCGCCTGCACCTGGGCAATGGCGCCCTGAATGGCGCTGGCCTTGGCGGCGTGGGTCATGAACACCAGGGGCACGCCCTGGGGGTGCTGTCCCTTCTGGATGGCCTGGGCGATGCTGATGGAGTGGTCGGCCATGGCCCCGGCCAGGTCGCGCAGCACGCCGGGGTTGTCCGGCACCATGGCGCGTACGTAGTAGCTGCTTTCGGCATCTGCCGGGGGCAGGATGTTCGCACGGGGGGGCACCTGGCGCTGAAAGCCGGTGTTGTGCGGGGCTGCGCCGCGCGCCACGGTCATCAGGTCGGCCAGCACGGCGCTGGCGGTGGGCAGGCTGCCCGCGCCAAGCCCGTGCAGGAACACGGGGCCCACGGCGTTGCCTTCCAGGCGGATGGCGTTGTACGCGCCGCCCACCCGGGCGATGAGGAAGGTGTGCTTGACCAGGGTGGGGAACACCCCGGCCTCCAGCCTGCCGTCCACCTCGCGCACCTGGGCCAGCAGCTTGATGCGAAAGCCCAGCTCGCGCGCGAACTCGATGTCCATGCGGTCGATGCCCGCAATGCCCTGCACGGGCAGTTCGGCGTAGGGGTAATCCATGCCGTAGGCCAGGCGGATCAGCAGCACCAGCTTGTGGGCGGTGTCGTGCCCTTCGATGTCCAGCGTGGGGTCCGCCTCGGCGTAGCCCAGTTCCTGCGCCTGCCCGAGGGCGGTGGCGAAGTCCAGGCCGTTGCTGGTCATCTCGGACAGGATGTAGTTGGCCGTGCCGTTCAGGATGCCGACCAGCGAGCCGATGCGGTTGCCCGCGAGGCTCTCCTTCAGCGTCTGGACGATGGGGATGCCCCCGGCCACGCTGGCCTCGTGGTGCAGGCCCACGTTTTTCTGCTCGGCCAGACGGTACAGGTCGTAGCCGTTTTCGGCCAGCAGGGCCTTGTTGGCGGTGACCACGTGCTTGCCCGCTTCCAGCGCGCGCTGGATGATGGCGTGGGGCGCGGCAATGCCGCCCATCAGCTCCACCAGCACGTCGATTTCCGGATCGTCGGTGAGCACTGTCGGGTCGGCGGTCAGGGTGGCGCCGTCGGGCACGGGCCAGGCGCGCGGCTTGGCGAGATCGCGCACCAGAATGGTCTTGATGACCATTTCGCGTCCGGTGCGTTCGGTGATCCACTGGCGGTTCTCGTCCAGCACGCGGGCAAGGCCGCTGCCCACGGTGCCGAACCCGGCCATGCCAATGACTAACGGACGCGGGGGCATGGGGCGCTTGCCGCCCGGCTTGTCGCTTTCGCTACCCACACGACCTCCCGGAGAGCGCCTTCTTGATGCCCTTCATGGCCTGCTTGGTACGGTGTTCGTTCTCGATGAGGGCGAAGCGGACGTGGTCGTCGCCGTGCGCGCCAAAGCCCAGCCCCGGAGAAACGGCCACGTGGGCTTCCTTGAGCAGCAGCTTGGAGAATTCCACGGAACCCATGGCGCGGAATTCTTCGGGAATCTGGGCCCACACGAACATGGTGCCCTTGGGCGGCGGCACCACCCAGCCTGCGCGGCCAAGGCCTTCGATGAGCACGTCGCGGCGCTTGCGGTAGGTGTCCACGATTTCGGTCACGCATTCCTGCGGGCCGTTCAGGGCCACGGTGGCCGCAATCTGGATGGGCTGGAAGTGGCCGTAGTCGAGGTAGCTCTTGATGCGGGTAAGTGCGTAGACCAGGTCGCGGTTGCCCACGCAGAAGCCCATGCGCCACCCGGCCATGGAGTAGCTTTTGGACATGGAGAAGAATTCCACGCCCACGTCCTTTGCGCCTTCGGCCTGCATGAAGCTGGGCGGCATGTGCCCGTCGAAGGCAAGGTCCGCGTAGGCGAAGTCGTGGATGACGTAGATCTTGTGTTCCTTGGCGAAGTCCACGACCTTCTGGAAGAATTCCGGCGCGGCTATCTCGCAGGTGGGGTTGTGCGGGTAGCTGATGAACAGCAGCTTGGGCTGCGGCCAGGTCTGGCGGGTGGCCACCAGCAGGTCTTCGAAGAAGTCGCGCCCGCGCCCGATGGGAATGCGCCGCACGTCGGCCCCGGCAATGATGGGGGCATAGGTGTGGATGGGGTAGGTGGGGTCCGGCGCGAACACCACGTCGCCGGGCGACAGCATGGCCAGCGACAGGTGCGAAAGCCCTTCCTTGGCGCCCATGGTGGCCACGGCTTCGGTGTCCGGGTCAAGGTACACGCCGAAGCGGCGCATGTACCAGTCGCAGATGGCCTTGCGCAGGTTGGGGATGCCGCGCGACACCGAGTAGCGGTGGTTCACGCCCTTGCCCGATGCTTCCACCAGCTTGTCCACGATGTGCTGGGGCGTGGGGATGTCGGGGTTGCCCATGCCAAGGTCGACGATGTCCACGTTCTGGCGACGCAGCTGCATCTTCAGTTCGTTCACCGTCGCGAAGACATAGGGAGGCAGACGGTGCATGCGCGGAAACTGATTCATGGCGAAGTTCTCCGTGGTTGAAACGAAAAGAGGCGGCAGCGCCGCCTCGAACCAACGGCGCAAGCCTGCGTCACCGAGCGGCGGTTGCCGCGGTGGCGGCCGCGGCGGTAGCGGCGGCGGTGGTGGCGATGGTAGCGGTCCGGTCGAGGTGGGACATGCCGATGACTCTTGTGGTGGAGAATGGCCGTGTATACATTGCGCGTGCGCCGCGTGCCGGTGCGCCGGACGTGTGGTGGACGCCGTGCGCGGAAAGGACAGCCCGTACGAATGATCCGGGCGAATGATCCGGACAAACGGTCCGGACAAGGCATTCTGACAGGCGGCGAGGCTACCGTGGGTTGCGGTGTCGGTGGTTTGTACTGCAAAAAAGAAATGCCGGTCAATACGCCTAGCTGTGATGAATACGGCTAGTCTGCGATGAATGTGGACTGGTTGGCCGAACGGTGCCGGGGGATGCATGAACGACGATACGCGGCATACGCGGCGGGTGTACCTGGTGGGGCCGCGCGCCAGCGGCAAGACCACGGTGGGCAAGGCCCTGGCCGCTCGCGCCGGATGGAATTTCGAGGATACCGACGCCACGGTCACCGCCACGGCGGGCATGACCGTGGAGCAGATCGTGGAGCGCGAAGGCTGGGATGGCTTTCGTCGGCGCGAAACCGAGGCCCTGCGCGCCACCCTTGGCCGTGACGGGTTGGTGGTGGCCACCGGCGGCGGCATGGTGCTGGCGGAAGAAAACCGGCGCCTGCTGCGCGAAGGGGGCCTTGTGGCCTACCTGTGCGGCAGCGTGGACCTGCTGGCCGGACGCCTTGCGCGCGACCCGCTGGCCGCGCAGCGCCCCTCGCTGACCGGGCGGCCCATCGCCGACGAGGTGGCTGAGGTGCTGGCTGTGCGCGAGCCCTTGTACCGCGAATGCGCCCGCGCGGTGCTGGATGCCGGGGGCGACCTGCGGTCGCTGGTGGAGCGGCTGGTCAGTCTGATGGAAGAATAATGCACGGCCATCTCTCCGGGCCGGGTGGGCACATGCCCGGTCTTCCGGGGCCTTGGGCGGTTCCGGATTGCCGCGCCCCTTGCCATGCCCGCCCCCACGGGGGCATACTGGCATTCCGTGCCGTGGCAGCGCGCGGCGGCCATGTCCCTTGCCCTGTTTTTGCCTTCGCCGTGTCCAGCCTTCGCAGCGTTCGTTCGTGAGGTCGCCATGCAGATTCGCAAGATACTCGTCCCCGTGGATGGTTCCGACTACTCGCAGCGCGCGGCGGAATACGCCGCCGACTTCGCGAAGCTGGTAGGGGCAGAGGTGGTGCTGCTCATCTGCCGCATGTCCATCCCGCCCATTCTCGGGCAGGTGGCCTACGACCAGGCCCGCAATTCGCTGGTGGCCCAGGCCGAGGAAGTGCTGGAACCCTGCCGCCGCCTGCTGCGCGAGCGCAACGTGCCCTTTGCCGACCGGGTGCTGGAAGGCAAGGTGGAAGTGGCCATAGTGGACGCCGCCGACTACGAACGCTGCGACCTGATCATCATGGGTTCGCGCGGGCATTCGGAGTTGGAAGGGCTGCTGCTGGGCAGCGTCACCCACCGGGTGTTGCAGATGGCGTCGTGTCCGGTGATGGTCATCCGCTAGGGGCCGGTTCCGCAACCCTTGCGGTGTGTTGCGCCTGACAGCGCCGTTCTCGTCGGCATAGGTTTCATCTTTTCCGGTTCACAGGAGTACCCATGAGCGGCAACACCTTCGGTCGCATCTTCCGGCTGACCACCTACGGCGAATCGCACGGCCCCGGCCTTGGCGGCGTGGTGGACGGCTGCCCCGCCGGGGTGCCGCTGGACGAATCGATCATCCAGCGCGAACTGGACCTGCGCCGCCCCGGCAACGCATCCGCCGGTCTTGCAGGCACCGCACGCAAGGAACCGGACACCGTGCGCCTGCTTTCCGGCGTGTTCGAGGGGGTCACCACCGGCACCCCCATCGGCTTCCACATCGCCAACGAAGACCAGCGCTCGCGCGACTACGGCGACCTGGCCAAGCTGTACCGCCCCGGCCACGCGGACATCACCTACGACGCCAAGTACGGCCTGCGCGACTTTCGCGGCGGCGGCCGGGCATCGGGGCGCGAGACCGTCTCGCGCGTGGCGGGTGGCGCCGTGGCCCTTGCCCTGCTGGCCATGCACGACATTTCGGTGCGCGCCTACACCGTGGAGATCGGCGGCGTGCCCGCCGACGTCGTGGACCCGGCGGGCGCGCAGGAGCGGATGTTCTTTTCGCCCGACCCGGACGTGGTGCCCGCGTGGGAATCGCTGGTGCACGACGTGCGGGCCGAGGGCGACACCCTGGGCGGCATCGTGCAGGTGGAGGCCACCGGCGTGCCTGCGGGCCTCGGTGAGCCGGTGTTCGACAAGCTGGATGCCCTGCTGGCCCACGCCCTGATGTCCGTGGGCGCGGTAAAGGCCGTGGAGGTGGGCGCGGGGCTGGAAGCGGCGCGCCTGCGCGGCAGCGAGAACAACGACCCCATCATTCCCGGCGGCTTTCACACCAACCATGCGGGCGGCATTCTGGGCGGCATATCCAACGGGCAGCCCATCGTGCTGCGCGCGGCGGTAAAGCCCATCCCCTCCATCGCGCAGGAGCAGATCACCATCGACACCAACGGCAGGCCCGCGCCCATACAGGTGGCTGGCCGTCACGACATCTGCGCCATCCCGCGCGTGGTGCCGGTGCTCAAGGCCATGGCGGCGCTGGTGTTGGCGGACAGTCTCCTTCTCCAGCGCCGCATGGGCTAGGCAAATCGCGCCAGTTTGCCTTCGGGCCACGTCAAACATCGTTTTTTGCTCCGGTCGTGTATGGAAGAATACACTCCCTTCGCAAAAAACTCGTTTTCCTTGCCGGAAGGCAAACTGACGCGATTTGCGAGCGCTAGCGCGGCCCATGTGGCAATGCCGGGCCGAGTCTGATTTTACCTGTAGTTGAAACGCACACGGCGGATGTTCCGGAAGGAACGTCCGCCGTATGCGTTTTGCTTCTTACTGCCTGGGGTCGCCGGGCTGTACCTGGTCTCCGGGCGGGGCGGGGCGGGCGTATGGCCCGGTTCCGGGTCGCGGTAGGCGGTGGCGATGCGCTTGAATTCCTCTTCGGCCAGCAGGAAGGCGTCCACCACGGCGGGGTCGAAGTGGGTGCCCCGGCCTTGCAGGATGATCTCGCGCACCTTGGCGTGCGGAAAGGCGGGCTTGTACTGCCGGGCGCAGACCAGCGCGTCGTACACGTCGGCCACGGCCATCAGGCGGCCGGACAGGGGAATTGCCTCGCCCGCCAGGCCTTCCATGTAGCCGCTGCCGTCCCATTTCTCGTGGTGGCTCCAGGCTATTTCCGCCGCCAGGTGCAGGAAGGCGTCGTCCTCCATGCCCTGCGCCGCGTTGGCGATGATGTTGCGTCCGTGGCGCACGTGCTGGCGGATCACCGCGTATTCCTCGTCGGTGAGCTTGCCGGGTTTGAACAGCACGCTGTCGGGCACGGCCACCTTGCCCACGTCATGCAGCGGTGCGGAGTGGAACAGCAGTTCGATGTAGTCCTCGGTCAGCTGGGGGTAGGTTTCCCTGCCGCCCATATCCCGCAGGGACTCGGCCAGCGCCCGCACGTAGTGCTGGGTGCGCTTGATGTGCGCGCCGCTGATTTCGTCGCGGCTTTCGGCCACGGCGGTCATGGATTCCAGGGTCATTTGCCGGGCGTGGTTCAACTGGCGCAGCCGCACGAAGGCCATGCGCCGTTCCCGCGCGTACAGCGCGAGAGACAGCAGCGCCCCCTGCGCCAGGGCGGACAGGACCGGGGCGGCCATGGGCAGGGCGATGCCCCGCCACGCAAACAGCGCGGACCCTGCGGCGGGCATCAGCAGGGCCGCAGCCAGCGTGGCGCCCCCCGCCTGCAACGGCCCGGCCCGCAGGAACAGCAGCCCAGCCAACAGGGTGACCAGCGCCGCCGGCAGGAACCGGTACGCCGCCGCGTGGTCCGGCTCGCGCAGGGGGGTGCCCTCGAACAGGTTGTCCAGGGCAACGGCATGCACTTCCGTGCCGGGGTAGTTGGCCGACACCGGGGTGTGGTGCAGGTCGTTGAGCCGCGCCGCGCTGGACCCCACGATGACCACGCGGCCCTCGAACCGGGCCGGGTCGTGCGTGCCGCGCAGCACCTCCGCCGCCGGGACGAAGTGGTGCGCCCGCGCGCCCCCGTCGAAGCGCAGGCGCATGCGCGCCGCCCGGTCCACCGGAATGCGCGTGGTGCCCGCCACCAGCACCGGTCCCAGCATGTCCGTTTCCACGCGTACTTCCCGCAGGTTGCGGGCCTGCATGAACAGGGCAAGGGCCAGGCTGGGGTAGTATTGCCCCTGAAAGCGGTGCATCAGCGGCACGCGGCGGATGCTGCCGTCCTCGTCCTTTTCCACGTTGATGAATCCGGATGTGGCCAGCCCCGCCTGGATGGGACTGGCGTTGCACAATATGCCGGTGGCCTCTGCCGGGGCGATGGCCGCGGTTTCTCCGGTCACGCGCAATGGGCGGGGCAGGTTTTCCGGGTCGGGGGTGACCAGGTCGAACAGGTGCATCACCGCGCCCACGGCTTCCGCCCCGGCCAGCACGCTGCCGAAGTAGGCGTCGTTGTCCTCCATGCCGCGCGGCACGCCGGTGATGGCGATGTCCAGCCCGAAGTCGCGCTGGAAGGCGTTGCGGATGGTGGCGATGGAGGTACGGTCCGGCTCGGAGAACAGGATATCCACCCCCACCCCCATGGGCCGGGCGGCGGACACCCGGCGCACGATGCCCCCGGTGAGGTAGCGCGGCCACGGCCACTGGCCCGCCACGGCCAGGCTTTCCTCGTCGATGTCCACGATGACCACCCGGTCCGGGATAGCCGGGTGATGCGGGCCATCCGGTGCGGGGGCGTGCGCCATGCGGCTGGCCAGTGCGTCGAGGATGCGGTTGTCCGCAAGCTGCACCATGCCCGGCTCCGCAAGACAGAGCAGCGCGGCCAGCAGCAGCCCGGCCACGGTGACGGCGGCCACCAGCCGCTGGCGCGAAATGGCCGCCGGACGGGATGCGGGCATGATGGGCGTGGGCATGAGGTGCTGTTTGTCCGAAGTCTTTAACGGACCAGGATTTCCACCCGCCTGTTCCTCGCCTCGGCCACGCCGGGCGCGGTAGGCACCAGCGGGTCGTTGGCCCCGTGGCCGGAAAGCGCCATGACGCCAGAGGGCACCCCGCGCGCTTCCAGCATGCGGCGCACGGCGTCGGCTCGGGCCATGGACAGCTTCTGGTTGGCGGTGGGGTCGCCCGCGCTGTCGCTGTGCCCGATGACCGAAACGTTGCTCACCGCGCGGCGGGTGATGTCGGCGGCGGCATCGTCCAGCGCCGGGCGCGATGCGGGTTCCGGCTCCGTGGAACCGGTGGGGAAGTACAGCAGAAAGCTCTTGGGCGGTTCCGGCATGGCGGCCACGGTGCTGCCGAAGATGCGGTCCACCTCCTGCTGCGGCATCACCCTGGGCGCGGCGGGCTTGTCGGCCACCTGGGTGGATTCGTTGGCGGCGGTCAGGGGCTGTTCGGCCCCGCCCGCCTTCACCACCACCCGACCCACGCTGCCGTTTTCGTCGGGCACCAGCACCACGGTGGTCTTGGGCGCGCAGGCCCCCAGCACGAGACACAGCAGAAGGACGGAAAACAGCGTGCGCATGATGCCCCCCTATTCGGCGCGGATGAGAAAACGGGTGCCGCGTACGCCCACTGCGGCCTGCGGCGTGCGGAACCTGACGGCTTCTGGCGCCAGCTTGGCCAGCCGCCCGGAAGAATAGGCCGCCTCGCCGCGCTGCATGTACACGTCGAAATCGTAGTCCTTTTCCAGCGGCACGAAGCGGTAGGACTGCACCGTCAGTTCCGAACCCGGCCCCACGGCGATGCGCGTGCCGTCCTGAAAGCTGACCCCGGCCTTGCCGTCCGGTCCGGTGCGCAGAATGTCGCCCACCAGCAGCGGGTCGCCCGGTGCGGGGGCCGTGCTGCTGCCTGCCCGCTCCACGGTGACCGCGCCGGACACCGAGCGGAAATTGGCGGCGGGTGGGTCCGCCCACGTGACGGATGCACAAGGGACAAGCCCCAAGGTCAGCAGGACCAGCAAGGCTGGCAGTGCCAGCGGCACGCGAGCAGGCAGACGTGTGATGCGCATGGTATTCCCCCGGTTTGGCGGTGTTGCGCCCGCATATGCGTCCGGAACGGGGCGTGCCCGCATCCGGCCTGTCCTGTCGACGGCGGGTTCCATCCGCCGCATGTCCGGCTCGCATCCGGCTCGCATCCGGGCCGCATCCGGCTCGCATCTGGATTGCATCTGGGCCGCATGCCCGCGCGCGGCGTCCGGAATGCATGCGAAGGCTTGTCCCGTGTTTACCTTTTTGGCATTCACCAGTCAGGGATACAATTAGATTTTGCAGCAGGCAGGCTGGAAGGGGCGGGCGGAATGACGGCATGTGTGCCGTACGCCCGGGGTGTGGAGGCGTCGTGCCTGCGGGTTCAATCCGCCGGGTGGCCCGATTGCCGTGCCATCCTTGACGGGTGCGGCACGAGCGGCTAGGGGCTGTTGCAGAACTTGCGGCATCCGGGCGCCTGCCACCGGTAGCGGCCGTGGCGGCTCACGCCGCGTTTCACGCCCACCGGACCGGGCGCCTTGAACGCACGTCACCCGAAAGCATGCCATCCTGACGCCCTCCGGCCCGCCCTTCTCGCCCCCCCAACCGGACACCCCATGCAGCACGACCCGCGCAACCCGCGTTCTTCCCGAATTTCCCGCTCCGCCGCATCGTCCGGCCCTGCGTCCGGCACCCCGTCCGGCCAGCAGCCCTCCGCCCCCGCTGCTTCCGGCAAGGCCGCGCCCATGCTGGCCGCCATGCAAGAGGCGCAGGACGCCCCGGAACAGCTTTCCGGCGTGCTCGACCGCGTCATCTTCCACAACGAGGAAAACGGCTACACCGTGCTCCGCCTGCGCCCGCTGCCCAAGGGTGACATGATCAGCGTGGTGGGGCATATGGTTTCGCCGCAGCCGGGTGCCTCGCTGAAGCTGGTGGGCCGCTGGGTGAACAACCCCCGCTTCGGGCGGCAGTTTTCCATGGAAAATTACGAGAACCTGCTGCCCGCCTCGGTGGAGGGCATCCGCCATTATCTCGGGTCCGGCCTCATCAAGGGCGTGGGCGAATCCATGGCCGCGCGCATCGTGGATGCCTTCGGCGAGGACACCTTCCGCGTGCTGGACGAAGAGCCGGACCGGCTGCTGCGGGTCAGCGGCGTGGGCGGCAAGACGCTGGAGCGCATCAAGGCGGGCTGGTCCGACCATCAGGGCATCCGCGACCTGATCATGTTCCTGCAACCCCACGGGGTCAGCACCGCCTACGCGGTGCGCATCTACCGCCACTACGGGCAGCAGGCCCTGGCCGTGGTGCGCGAGAACCCCTACCGCCTGGCCATGGACATTCACGGCATAGGCTTTCATACCGCCGACACCGTGGCGGAAAAGCTGGGCTTCTCGCGCGACAGCGAACTGCGGGCAGAGGCGGGCACCCTGTACACCCTGCAACGCCTGAACGACGACGGCCACGTCTACGTGCCGCACGACGAGTTGATCGCCCACACCTCGGACCAGCTGGACATCCGCGCCGACCTCGTGGAGGACGCCCTGCGCACCCTTGAAATCGAGGAGCGCATCGTCATCGAGGAAATGGACGGCGAACTCGGCGTGTTCCTTTCCCGCTACCATCATTACGAAACCAAGATCGCCTACTATCTGCAACGGGTGCTGCGTTCGCCGAAAGCCGTGCACTTCGAGGACCCGGAGGCCGTCATCACCGAGGTGCTGGCCAAGCTGTCCATCACCCTTGCGCCGGAACAGCTGGAGGCCGTGCGCACCGCCACCCGTTCCAAGGTCATGGTGCTTACCGGCGGCCCCGGCACCGGCAAGACCACCATCATCAACGCCATCATCAAGGTCTTTGCCGAAACGCGCGCCAAGATCCTGCTGGCCGCGCCCACGGGCCGCGCCGCCAAGCGCATGTCCGAGACCAGCGGGCGCGAATCCAAGACCATCCACCGCCTGCTGGAGTACAGCCCCAAGGAAGACGGCTTCGCCCGCAACGAGGACAACCCCCTTGCCTGCGGCCTGCTGGTGGTGGACGAGGCGTCCATGATGGACACCATGCTCATGTACCACCTGCTGAAGGCCGTGCCGCTGGGCGCCACGCTGCTCTTCGTGGGCGACGTGCACCAGCTGCCCTCCGTGGGGCCGGGCAACGTGCTGCGCGACGTCATCGCCTCCGGCGTGGTGCCGGTGGTGGAACTGGTGGAGGTGTTCCGTCAGGCCGCCGAAAGCGAGATCATCTGCAACGCCCACCGCATCAACCATGGCGAGGTGCCCCCGCTGGACTCCTCGCGTGACCGGCTGTCCGACTTCTACTTCATCCGGCAGGACGACCCCGAGAAGGCCGTGGAGATGATTGTGGAGCTGGTGCGCGACCACATCCCGCGCCGCTTCGGCCTGCATCCCGTCAATGACATCCAGGTGTTGACCCCCATGCACAAGGGCGCGGTGGGCGCGGGCAACCTGAACATGCGCCTGCAACAGGCCCTGAACGGCCAGACCCTGTGCGTGCAGCGCGGCGAGCGTCAGTACCGCCTGGACGACAAGGTGATGCAGATCCGCAACAACTACGACAAGGACGTCTTCAATGGCGACATCGGGCGCATCTGCCTGGTGGACCCCAAGGAGCGCCAGCTTACCGTGCGCTTTGACGAGCGCAACGTGCCCTATGCCTGGGAAGAACTGGACGAGATCGTGCCCGCCTACGCCATCTCCGTGCACAAGTCGCAGGGGTCGGAATACCCCGCCGTGGTCATCCCCGTGCTGACCCAGCACTACATGCTGCTGCAACGCAACCTCATCTACACCGGGGTCACGCGTGGCAAACGCCTTGTGGTGCTGGTAGGCGAGCCGCGCGCCCTGGCCATGGCCGTCAAGAACAACCGCATGCACAAACGCCACACCCGGCTGGCCCGGCGGTTGGCATTGGGGCTGGGCGTGGGTTAGCACGTTGATGGAATGACGAAGATTTTTGAATGGGAAAAAAACGTATCGGGGGAAGGCAGAGGCCGTGCAGAAGCGGCAGGTTCACGCGGGGCAAGGCGCGAGAGGGAAAGAAATACCCCGGCCAGCAGTTTGCCCGGAACAGGGAGAAAGAAGATGTTTCAGGAAATCGTTGCCGTCGTGCGTTTCCGCCGCCAATCGTCCGGTGGGGCGCGTTCCTTTGTCGCCGCGTTGGCCGTGTTGCTGCTGGCCGCGTTGTTTCTGTCCGGTTGCGCCGGGCGCGGGCCGCGCGAGGTGGCGCCGCCGCGCTTCACCGAACTGGAACGCCATCCGCAGGACCTTTCCGTGTATGCCGCCCGCGCGGGCGGCGACCACCCGTTGTTGGACGCCGCCACCCAGGCCGCGCAGGACCAACGCTGGAACACCCGTTTCTTTTCCCCGTGGGCGCAGACCCGTACCGGCGTGACCCTTGCGGAAGTGACCCGCACCGCCCCCTACCTGACCAAGGACGGGCGCACGCGCGGTCACGCCGAAAACCTGCTGCCGTGGGATGCCAGCCGCTTCGCCGCGCTGGTGGCCAACTGCGACGCCCCCTCCTTCCCGGCGCTGGCAGAGCGCGGCATCATCGTGCGCAATACCGCCCTGCGCGAACTGCCCACCCTGCGCCCCTCGTTCGCCAATCCCGACAAGGCCGGGCAGGGCTATCCCTTCGACGATTTCCAGCGGTCCGCCGTGTGGACCGGCACCCCGGTGTTCGTCTCGCACGTGTCGCTGGATCGGGCGTGGCTGTACTGCGAAACCGGCTTCGCCTCCGGCTGGGTGCCCGCCGAACACGTGGCCCTTGCCGACGCCACTTTCCGCGCCCTGTACCAGAATGGCCGCTACGCCGCCGTGCTGCGCGACGACGTGGCCCTGACCAGCCCCAATCAGACGTTCATCGCCACCGCGCACATCGGCGCGGTGTTCCCCGTGGCCGTGGAATCGCCGGGCGGGCTTACCGTGCTGACGCCCCTGCGCGATGCCGATGGCCGTGCCGTGCTGGGCCAGTCCGTCCTGCCCGCAGGCTACGCCGCCATGAAGCCGCTGGCCATCTCTGCCGCGCGCATGGCCGAAATCGGCAACCGCATGATGGGCCAGCCCTACGGCTGGGGCGGCATGTACGAAGACCGCGACTGCTCGGCCACCCTGCGCGACCTGTTCGCCCCCTTCGGCATCTGGCTGCCGCGCAACTCCGCGTCGCAGGCCAGGGCCGGGCGGTTCGTGGATTTCGGCACCACCTCGTCCGACGGCAAGGAAGCCATCATCCGCGCGCAGGGCGTGCCCTTCCTGACCCTGTTGTGGCTCAAGGGGCACATTACCCTGTACCTTGGCGAATACGACGGCCACCCGGTGATGTTCCACAACATCTGGGGCTTGCGCGTGTTCAACAACGTCGGGGAGAATGGCGAGCGCGGGCAGGAGGGCCGGTTCATCCTGGGCCGCGCCGTGGTCACCTCGCTGCGGCCCGGCACCGAACTGCCCAACCTGACCACCCCGGACGGGCTGGTGGCCCGCATGCTGGGCATGTCCATTCTGCCCGGCGGGGCTGGCCTTCCCGGCGGCGGAGGGCAGTAACGTGCGCATGGGGGGAATGGGCGTTGTGTGCGCCCTGTGCGGGGTGCGCCCATGAGCGGTCACGCCTTTTTCGCGCTGACGCTGGGCTGCAAGATCAATCAGTACGAGACCGAGGCCGTGCGCGAGGCATGGCTGGCGCGCGGCTGGCGCGAGGCTGCCGACCCCGCCGATGCAAGCGTGCTGCTGATCAATTCGTGCGCGGTCACCGCGCGCGCCGTGGCCGACGTGCGGCAGGCCGTGGCCCGCATGCACCGGGCCGCGCCGCAGGGGCGCATCGTGGTCACCGGCTGCGCGGCGCAGGTGCTGCGCGAGGACATTGCCGCGCTGCCCGGCGTGGCCGACGTGGTGGGCCAGCAGGCCAAGGTTTCATTGTTGCATTATGACCCGGAGCGGGGCGCGGCGGGGGCGCATGCGGTCAGCGGGGGGGGCAGCAGCGACGGGGGCGAGGGCAGCGACGATCTTTTCGCTACCGATACCGCGTTTCCGGCCTTCCGCATCGACGGCTTCACCCGGTCGCGCCCGGTGCTCAAGGTGCAGGACGGCTGTTCGCACCGCTGCACCTATTGCATCGTACCGCTGGCGCGCGGCGCGGCCCGCAGCCGCGACCCGCGCGAGGCGCTGGCAGAGGCGCGCCGCCTGCTGGATGCGGGGTTCCGCGAACTCATTGTGTCCGGCGTGAACCTGCGCCAGTACGGGCGCGACCTGCCCGGCGGCGGGCCGGACTTCTGGGATCTGCTGGCCTTTCTGGAGCGCGAGCTTGCCCCGCAGTGGGCGGGCCGGGCGCGGCTGCGCATCAGCTCGCTGGAGCCGGGCCAGCTTGGCGAACGCGCGCTGGACGTGCTGGCCGAAAGCCGTCTGGTGGCCCCGCAACTGCACCTTTCGTTGCAGAGCGGCAGCCCCGGCGTGTTGCGCCGCATGGGGCGGGGACATTACCGACCCGAGCCGCTGCTGGATTTCGTGCGCGATCTGGCCGAGGTGTGGCCGCTGTTCGGCCTTGGCGCGGACATCCTGACCGGCTTTCCCGGCGAGACGGACGCGGAGTTTGGCGAGACGCTGGATTTCGTGGGGGCGTTGCCGCTGACCTATGCGCACGTGTTCCCGTATTCGCGCAGGCCGGGCACCCCGGCGGCGGTGATGGAGGGGCAATTGCCGCAAGAGGTGAAGAAGCGCCGGGCGGCAGAGTTGCGCGGCGCGGTGGCGGCGAAGAAGGCGGCGTTCCTGCACCGCCTGCTGGGCGAGCCGCAACTGCTGGTGGCCCCGGAGGGTTCGCGCGGCGTGAAGGGCGTGTGCGAGTACTATGCCGAGTGCCGGTTTACCGGCGGGCGGCGGCCCGCTGCACAGGCGGCGCAGGGCGGAGAGCATGCAGGCTCTGGTGACCTTGTGGCTGTGCGTCCGCTGGCTGTCGAGCGTGACGGCCTGTTGGTGGAGGCAATGTAGCGGTCAGGCTTGCTTGCGCTTTTGAAAGAATGCGGCTGCCCATCGTGCGTGTGCATGGTGGGCAGCCATTGTTTTTGAAAGGTATGCTGGGTGATGCATCAGGTAGATGCGTGTGGAATTGCGTGCGTGAGATTTCCGGACAATTTTTTGCCAAGGCACCCCGTCCACAATGGAAAAGTTGAAAGGGGAGGGGGGCGGGGAGGGGAAAAATTTCAATTTTTCCCCTCCCCGCATTTTCTTCACATTCTCTTTTCTGGTTCAGCCTTCCCCTACTGCCCCCGCAACTGCTGCAAGGCGTCGTAGGCGGCGCGGGCGTTGTAGCTGCTGCGCACGAGGGGGGCGGAGAACACGTGGGGGATGCCGAGGGCGTGGCCGTGGGCGGCGTAGCCGTCGAAGACATCGGGGTGCACGTAGCGTTCGACGGGCGGGTGGTTGCGGCTGGGGCGCATGTACTGGCCGATGGTGGCGATATGGCAGCCCGTGGCGGCAAGGTCGGCCAGGGTGGCGCGCACCTCGTCGTCGGTCTCGCCCAGGCCCACCATCAGCCCGCTTTTGGCGATGGCCCCGGCGGCGCGCACGCGGGCCAGCAGTTCCAGGCTCTGGGCATAGTCGGCCTGCGGGCGGATGCGCGGGTAGTGCACGGGCGGGGTTTCCACGTTGTGGTTGATGATGTCGGGCGCGGCCTCCAGCACGGTATCCAGCGCGGCCCGGCTGCCGCGAAAGTCGGGGATCAGCACTTCGATGGTGGCGGGCTGGCCGTTCTGGGCAGCGGGCAGGGCGGCGCGCAGGGCGCGCACCGTGGCCGCGAAATGGGCAGAGCCGCCATCGGGCAGGTCGTCGCGGGTGACGGAGGTGACCACCACGTGCGAAAGCCCCAGGCGCGCGGCGCCTTCGGCCACGCGGCGGGGTTCGTCCGGGTCTGGCGGCGCGGCCTGGCCGGGGGTGATGTTGCAGAAGGCGCAGTTGCGCGTGCACACGTTGCCCAGGATGAGGAACGTGGCCGTGCCCGAAGAAAAGCACTCGAACATGTTCGGGCACTTGGCGCTCTGACACACGGTGTTCAGGCGCAGGTCGTCCACCAGCGAACGGGTGTCCCCGTAGGTGTGGCTACAGGGCAGCTTGACCCGCAGCCACGGCGGAATCCGCAAAGATGGCGCGGAATTGCCGGGCACAGACATCCTTTACCTCCTGCATGGATGGGGAATCGCCGCCCAGTTCGCGGTGCAGCGACGTGGCCTGCGCGTCGGGCAGGCCGCACAGGGTGATTATTTCGAAAAGGGACAGGTCGCGCCCCACGTTCAGGGCGAACCCGTGGTACGAGGTCCAGCGGCGCATGGCCATGCCGATGGAGCAGATCTTGCGGTTTTCTATCCATACGCCGGGGCGGCCTTCCCAGCGGGCGGCGGACAGCCCGAAGTGGCCCAGCGTGGAAATGACCACCTCTTCGAGGTCGTGGAACATCCGGCGCAGGCCGCCGGGCCGCTTGGCCACCCGGAACACCGGGTAGGCCACCAGCTGGCCGGGGAAATGGCAGGTGATGTTGCCCCCGCGCGAGGATTGCACAAGGTCTATGCCCTGCGTTGCCAGCCAGTCGCGCCCCACGTGCAGGTTTTCGCCCCCGCCGTTGCGGCCAAGGGTGATTACCGGGTGGTGCTCCAGCAGGTACAGGGTTTCTTCCGCCCCTGCCGCCACTTCCTCCAGCCGTGCCCGTTGCAGGGCGTCGGCCTCTGCGTAGCGGATGAGGCCAAGGTCGATGATGTTCATGCGCGTGCTGTTCCGGTTGCGAAGGGCCGGGGGCGAAATCGCCCCCGGCCTTGGAGTTGTTGCAGGGCCTGTGTCGGCGTTGCGGGAGCGGTGCTAGTCGTCGCGCCGGGGCTTGCGCCTCCGGGCGTGCGGCTGGCCCGCGTTGTCGGGCCGGTCGTCGGCAGGCTTGGGCCGCTGGTCGTCACGCCGGTCATCCCGACGCTGTTCCGGACGTTCGGGACGATCTGGCCGCCGGTCCGTGCGCTGGTCGGACTGCCCGCCGGGGCGGCGGTCATTGCGGGGGGCGTTGCGCTGGTCACCGCCGCGCTCCCCGCGTTCTCCGCGCGCGGTACGCTCGGGCTGGTTGCCGGGACGGGCCTGCTGCGGGCGCTGCTGCCCGTCATCACGCCGGGGCATGGGACGCCGCTCTTCGGACCGCCGCTCTTCCGGACGCCGTCCTTCCGGACGACGTTCCTCGGAACGGCGCGGGGCGCGGTCATCGCGACCGGGCTGGCCGCCGGGCCTGCCTTCACGGTCGAAGTGGCGGCGCGGCTTGCCCTTGCGGCCTTCGTCGGGCCGCTGCTGGCCCCCGAAATCGCGCGGTGCGCCGGGGCTGGTATCGGGCCTGGCATCGGACCTGGCATCGGGCCTGGTATCAGGACGGGCACCGGGGCGGGCATCGGCGGGGCGATCCTGCCGATTGTCCGGCCTGCGGTCACGCGGGGCCTCGGCGCGGGCGCCGGGGTGGCGTTGGGCACGGTGTTCGTGGCGTTCGCCGCCCCGCTCGTGCCGTTCCCCCCGATCCCCCCGATCTGTCCGGCCTGGCCGGTCTGGCCGGTCCAGTCGGTCCATCCGATTCGGGCGACGGTCCTGCCCGCGCTCCTGATTGCCTTCCTGCCGAGGGCCGCGCGGTTGCCGGTCATGATCGGCCCGGCCTTCCCGACGCCCTTCCTGCGGGCCGTCGGGCCGCTGGCGGCGGGCATTGCCGAAGGGGCGTTGCGTGCGCCCCTGCGTGCGCTGCTGGCCGTCTCGCTCGCCGTGGGGGCGACCCTGGCCCTGCTGTTCCTGACGTGCGGGAGTGACGTTGGGGCCACGCTGGTCTTGACCCGCGCCCTCCTGCTCGCCGTGCCGGGGGCGACGGTTGGCCCACTGGCCGCGCTGGTTGCCCTGCTGGCCGTCGGGATACCGTTCTCGCCGGTCGGCACGCGGCCCATCGGGATAGCGCTCTTTGCGGTCGGCAAACTGCCCGGCGGGTTGCCCGGCACCCCGCCCGGACTTGCGCATGCCAGCCCGATCGGTCTGGTGGCCGCCCGATTTCGCGCGGTTGCCGAAATCATCGGGCAGGACACCCTGGCGGCGCGAACCATATCCCGCGCCGCCGTCCCCCGCGAAGCCGCCGTCGAAACCGCCGTCGCGGGCGTGGCCGCGCCGCGCACCAAAGCGGGGCACACCGCGCCGCTGCGCGGGCCTGCCCCCGTGTGGTTGGTTGGCGAACATCTGGCTGTACGTTGCGCCGTGGTCCGGGCCATCGGCGCGGTTGCCGTTGGGTTCGGAGGGGGCGTGCCCGTCATGTGCATCGAGCCCGTCGAAATCGCCGCCTTCGGTCCCGGCGGCAACGGGCGCAGCCCCGTGCGGCGCGCCGTTCATCAGAAAGGCTGGCTGTGCGTCGTCCTCGTCATCCGGTACCTGCGATGCGCGCCCCGCGCCCGTGTCGCGCCCGGACGAGCGGCCCCGGCTGCCCATGCCGGCGGCAGCACCGCCCGTTTCGGCCTTGCCCCTGGGGCCCCTGCCCGGCGCGTCCGGTGTCTTGCCGTCGCGGCTGGGCGGCGTCCATTCCAGTTCCAGCGCGCCGGACTTGCGGTCGCGGCGTTCCACTTCCGGCCAGGTGATGTCGAGGGCCGTGCCGGAATGCACGTGCCGCGCATCGTGCAGCAGGGCCAGGCCCCGTTCGGAGCAGGCGTAGCGCACGGGTTCGCGGCGTCCGGGCAGCGGAAAGGCGTCGGAAATGATGCGGATGGTGTTGCGCGGCGCCACCACCTTGTCCGCTTCGCCCAGCAGGACAAAGGACAGGCTGGCGGTGCCCTTTTCCAGCTTGGCCCTGCGGCTCAGTTCTTCCAGCCAGGCGGGCGCGCCCTGGATGGGGAAGGTGAAGTGGCACCAGCCGCCCGCGCCGCCCTGCTCCAGCATGGGGCATTGGTCGTGATGGGGGCAGGGGGCCAGCGGGGCAAGCCCCACCTCCATGGCCGCGCGGCGGAACTGGGTGACGTAGCGCGCCCCCAGCCGTGTGCCCGGCTCGATGACCAGTATGCGGCCACCGTGGGCCAGGGCCGACCCGATCTTTTCGGCCAGGTCCTCCATGCGGAATTCCAGCGGCTCGTCGCGGCGGGGCTTCAACTCGTTCAGCACGTTGCCCGCCAGGATCAGCGCCGCGTCGCCGCGGGCCTCCTTCAGGGCCGACTCCATGGGGGCGCGCAGGGTGCGCAGCGCCCAGGGCGATTCCTCTCCCGCGATGACTTGCAGCAGTTCGCGGCCCACCTCCAGCGGGTGGGGGGCGATGTCCGCGCACAGGAAGGTCAACGGCAGGGTGCGCAGGTCTGGCCGGGCTAGCCACAAGGCCAGCGGCAGGGTCAGCGGGCCGCTGCCCAGGTCGAGGATCAGCGGGCGTTCCAGCAGGGCCTCGCGGTCCACCAGATCCAGCGAGGGCAGCAGACGGCCAAGGCGCACCAGGTTCCACGGCATGAAGTAGCGCAGGTAGGCGGAAAGCAGGCGCGGGGCCGCCCAATACGGATCGGAGAGCGAGCCGCGTTCGCTGGTGAGCACCAGCGACAGGTCGTGGATGGCCATGGGCAGGTCGCGGCGGTGCGCGGTGCGCAGCGGGGCCACGGTGTCCAGCGCCGTGGGCAGGGATTCCAGGCGCTGCCGGTATTCCGGGGACAGGGCGGCGAAAAGATGGTGCATGCGAAGTCCGTTGGTTGGGTGCCGGTGTGACCGGCGATGCATGGGCTGCCGCGCGCAAGGGCGCACGGTGGGCGGCATTCGCACATCCGGATGGGCCGGAGCGCGGGGCCGGTGTCGTGGCGCCCGGCATGGGGTGCGGGCGCTGGCGCGGGCGGTTTGCGGCAAAGCGCCGCCCGGATCGGAACGTCATGGTATCTGGGGGAGCGGGCGGGCGCGTGGCCGACCAGGCTTCCCGGTGTTCTGGTGCCGCACGTGGCCTCTGGGGCCGGGGCGGTTGGACGCGCCCCTGCGGTGCTGTCTGTCGGGTTCTTGCGGCATGTCGCCCGCACGAAAGCGTGCGTCCGGGGCCGGGTTGCGGAAGACTCCGCCTGTCGCGGATGGTTTCGCCTGTTGCGGAACACTCCGCATGGTCATGGCACGTGGTGCCGCCGGGTCGCCCGCGCCGACCGTCAGCGAAAGCGCATGTGGCGCAGGAACGCGGCGGAAAAATCGCTGGCCGTGGTCAGGTCCACCACGCGGCAGCCCGCGCGCCAGGCATTGATGCGGTGGCGCAGTTCCGGTCGGAGCAGCAGCAGTTCCGCCCCGCGCAGCGAGGCGTTGCCCACGGCCCGCGTGCGCCCGGCCACCCCTGCGGGCAGGAAACCCAGTGTTTCGAGGTCATCGGGGCGGGCGTGCTCGCCCAGCGCCCCGGCAAGATACACGGCGTCCAGCGCCGTTCCGGGCATGCCGGCTTCCGCCAGCAGCCGCTCGTAGGCCAGTGAGAAGGCGGCCTTCACCTTCAGCACCTCTTCTACGTCGCCCGCCGAAAGATGCAAGCCCCCTGGCAGGGGCAGGCGCCGTTCGCCGCGCACTTCGACAAGCAGGGCGGCAAGGCGACGCGCCAGCGGGGAATGCGGTTCCATCACGAAGCGACCGTCTTCGTCAAGCAGCCCGGCGCGCAACAGTACCCGGAGCAGCGAAAGATAGCCCGTACCGCACAGGTGGGTGGGCGTGGCGGGGGTGGTGTCATCTTCTGGCAGCACGGTGGCTGCCAGCCCTGCGGGGCCAAGGGTGAATGCGGCTATGGCCCCCGGCTGGGCCACCCCGCCGCAGGACAGGCCGATACCCTCCAACGCGGGGCCAAGGGCCACGCTGGTCACCAGCGCGCTGTCCGGCCCGGTGGCCAGCACGAATTCTCCGTTGGTGCCCAGGTCCGCCAGCAGAAAGGGAAAGCGGGGCGATGCGCCGGGTGCCGGGGCGGGGTCTGGAGCCGGAGCCAGAGCAGGGGCGGTGCCTGCGCGCGGCACGGCAGCCAACCCGCCGTACAGCAGCGCGGCCATGCCCGCCGCCACGTCGCCGCCCACGAAAGGCGCGGGCTGCGGAGGAATCCACACCTCGGGCACGACGGCGGGCCCAAGCGGATCCGGCAGGATTTCCACGGTGCCGCCCGCGTAGTCCAGGCGGTAGGGGGCGGCGGCAAGGCCGGATACGTCGCGCCCCAGCAGGATGGCGGTCATGGCGGAGTTGCCCGCCACGCACAGTCCGCGCAACGGGCCGGGCAGCCCGGCGGCGATGCGGGCCACGGCGGCCAGGGTCAGGCGGCGCAGGGCGGCAAGCCCTTCCGGCGACGAGGCCACGGCCAGGCGGGACATGACCTCGCTGCCAGCACCCATCTGGGGGTTCAGTTCCGCGCCGTGGGCCACGCGGCGGCCATCCGGGGTCAGGGCCGACCAGTGCAGGGTGGTTGTGCCGAGGTCCATGGCCAGCAGCAGGGGGGCGGCGGTTGCCGGAGACGGGTCGGATACGGAAGGCCGGGAGGTGCCGGACAGGGGCGTACGGGACAGGGGCGTACGGGAGAGGGACGCACGGGACAGGGGAGTACCGGACAGGGGCGCATCAGGCGGGGGACCATCCGTTATCCGCGAGCGGCGCGGGGCCGTTCCGGCGGGCAGGGTGAAGGCCATGCCGCAGCACGCGTCCGGGGGGCTGTCCGTGTTTTCATGCGGGACGGCCCCTTGGGCGGGGGGCGACGGCTGTGGGGATTGGGCCGGTTCGGAAGGGGCGTGGCGGCACAGCAGTCGCCAGCCGTCGGTCAGTTCGGCTTCGGAAAAATGGGCCTCGTCGGCGGGGTGGGGTGTGGGTGCGCCGCGCGTGAAGCGCGCCGCGCAGCGCCCGCAGCGGCCAAGGCCGGAACACAGCGCGGGCGGGTCCACCTGGCCGCTCATCCACACCAGCCGGGCCAGTGTGCTGGCCGGGCCTGCCCCGGAAGCCGCGCGCGCGGGCGTATCCACGTCCTGATCGCCGGGGATGGTGGCGGGCCGGGGCACGGGCAGGGGCAGACGCAGGATGCGCCCGTCCGGCAGGGTGACCTCGGCCACGGCATCCGGCGTGACGGGGCTGTCCGCTACGCCGGGCATGTCCGGTGTGTCCGGCAGGCCCGTTATGCCCGTTCCGGATGTCGCGCATGCTGCGGGGCGCTGCGGCTGTTTTGGCGGAAAATGGGGGGACATGCGGCTCCCTGGCAGGGCGTCCAAGAGGGTTTCTTGCCTGCAACTGCCCCAAGACGCAGCAGATGGCAAGTGCCGGGTCCGTGCGGCTCTGTCGGCAGCCATGGCGGCGGCGCGCATCCGGTGCAGACAGGGGCGCATCCGGTGCGCCCGGGGTGATCCGGAAGGCAGGGGACGCGGCGCAAGTTCGGTTGTCATTGCATATTCAATAATAGTCCTGTACAGTTATATTATTATTTCGAGGTGGCTAAAGGAGTTCGGGCATGGAAATCGTGCTTGGCGCGGTGGTCGGCTTTCTACTGCTGGTGGTGGTGCTGGTTTCGACCCAGCGCTCCAACGCCGCGCACGAGGAACGATTGCGCGAACTGCATGCCCGGCGCCGTGCGCTGGCCGTGGACCTGCGCAAGTTGCAGGAGAACATGCAGCAGCTCAAGGTTGTCGAGTACGAGTTGGGCCGCAGGCTGGCCGAGGCCGACAAGCGCGCCAGCCAGGCCACGGAAGTGCGCAGGCAGCGAGACGCGCGCCAGCAGGCCAGCCAGTTCGGCTCCATTTTCGATGTGCTGCTGCACGAACGGCTGCTGACCGTCGAGCAACTGGCCAAGGCCCGCAGCTACAAGGAACAGACCCGCTCGCAGTATCCGCTTTCCGAAATCGTGACCATGCTCGACTACGTCAAGGCCGACGTGGTGCAGCGCACGCGCCTTCGCTATCCCAAGCTGCCCGACGAATAGCGGCCCGCTTTGCCGGGCGGCGCCATGTGCCATGGCTGGCTGCGGCATATTTCGCCGGGGCGTCCTGCGTCCGTCAGGCGCTGCTTGGCGTTCATCTTGCATGAAAAACAGGCGGCGGCAGGATTCTCCCGGTTGCGGCGGCCCTTCCGGTGCGTTCCGGCGCCCTGCGCTGCCCGTTCAGCCCGGCAAGGCCGCCAAGTCCGGTCCGCCGGACAAGGCCGGAGCTTGACCCGGCCCGCCGTCACTGCCACTATCCGGTCATTCCGTATTCCACGCGCGAGGAGCCCGCACCCATGAACAAGATTCTGGCGCAGGACGAGGTCGATGCACTGCTCCGCGGCCTTTCCGGCGGCGAGATAGAGAGCGAGAGCGACATACCCGAGGACGACTCGGGCATCGTTCCGTTCGACCTCGCCAACCAGGATCGCATCATTCGTGGCCGCATGCCGGTTCTTGAAATCGTCAACGACCGGTTCGCGCGGCTGTGCACCAACGCGCTGTCCAACACCGTGCGCAAGCGGGTGGAGCTGAACCCCATCTCCATCGACATGACCAAGTTCGGCGATTTCATGCGCTCTTTGCCGGTGCCCACCAGCATCAACATTTTCAAGATGGAGCCGTTGCGCGGCAACGCCATCATCGTGGTGGATTCGCGCCTGGTCTTTGCCCTGGTGGAAAATTTCTTCGGCGGCGCGGGCAGCCAGCCCAAGATCGAGGGCCGCGAGTTCACGCGCATCGAGCAGGCCATCGTTGACCGGGTGATCAAGATCGCGCTCGACAACATGGAAGAATCGTGGCGCCCGGTGCACGACGTGAGCCTTGAACTGGTCCGCTCGGAGATCAACCCCCAGTTCGCGGCCATCGTGCCGCCCAGCGACGTGGTGGTGGTGATCACCTTCGAGGTGGAACTGGAAACGGCCATCGGCTCCATGGTCATCTGCCTGCCGTACGCCACCATCGAACCCATCCGGTCCAAGCTGCACGCCAGCTTCCAGACCGAACGCCTGGAAGTGGACCACGCCTGGGTTTCGCGCCTGAAGGAACGGTTGCTGGAAACCCCGGTGAACCTCAAGATCCATTTCGGCGAATCCAAGATCACCGGCAACCAGTTGCTGCGGTTGCAGGTGGGCGACGTGCTGCTGCTGGATACCGACACCGACGACCTGCTGGAGTGCACCGTGCAGGGGGTGACCAAGTTCTGGGGCATTTCCGGCACGGTAAAGGCCAACAAGGCCTTCCAGATCATCAAGGAAGAAGAGCCGCGCTACACCTGACGCGTGGCGGCAGCCCCACGCGAGATACGCAAGAAAACGACGGCGCGCCCGCAAGGGTGCGCCGTTTCGCGTCGTGGGGGCGGGGCTGTTTTCCGGCGCGGGGTTCCGCGTGGTGGTCGCAGGACGGCGGGTGTGTCAGCGGGCGGGATCGGAATGTGCCTGGGGGCTGGGGGCGGCAGGACGTGCGGGAAGCGGCCTCTAGTAGTGCACGCGGGTCAGGGTCAGCCCGTGCGCCGGGGCCGTGGCCGGGGCGGTCGTGCGGTCGCGGGCGGCCAGGATGGCAGGCACGGCGTCCGGATGCAGCTTGCCGCGCCCCACGGCCACCAGCAGGCCCATCATGTTGCGCACCATCTGCTTGAGAAAGCCGTCGGCCTCGAAGTCCCAGGCGATGACGCGCGGGCCCTCGGGCAGGCCGTTCGTTGCTTCGCCAGCGCCTGCCGTGGGTAACGATTGCGGCAATGGCTCTGACAGCGGGTGGGGCAGCGCAGGGGGGGCAGGCCAGGGCTCGCCCTCGTGGCGGCGGGCCACCCTGGTCACGGTGCGCACGGTGGTGACGATGTCGGTACCGGTATTCTGGAAGCTGGCGAAGTCGTGCGTGCCGTGCAGGAGCGCGGCGGCGGCGTCCATGGCTTCAAGGTCCAGCGGGCCCGTGGCCCATGCGAAAGGGGCCAGCCGGGGCGGCACCCAGCGCCGTTCGGTCCACAGCCGGTAGGTGTAGGTCTTGCCGCGCGCATCGAACCGGGCGTGAAAGTCGTCAGCCACGCGGACCACGGCGGACACGGCAATGTCGTCGGGCAGCCCGGCGTTGAAGGCGCGCAGCCAGTCCAGGTCCGCCCGGTGGTCGGGCACGTCCATGTGGGCCAGTTGGGCTTCCGCGTGCACGCCGGAATCGGTGCGGCCCGCGCCATGCAGGCGCACCGGCGCACCCACGATGCGTTCGGCGATGCGTTCCAGTTCGCCCTGCACGGTGCGCGGCCCAGGGCGGTCGGTGCGGGCCTGGATCTGCCACCCGGCCAGCCGGGTGCCCACATAGGACACGACAAGCGCGAGACGGGCCATGCGCTATTCTAGGGGCAGTTGCATGCGGGTGAGCGCCTCGGAAAGCTTGGCGGCCTTTTCCGCCTGCACGAAGGTCAGGATTTCGCCCGCCTGCCTGCCGCGCATGCCTGCCAGAATCCTGACGGCGATCTTCTCGTCCAGGGTTTCCAGCACGGCCGCCGCCTGCTTGGCCTTCATGTTGGTGTACACGTCCACCAGATGGCGCAGCTTTTCGTCCTTCATGCCCTGCGCGTCCTTGAGCATGGTCTTGATGCGCGCTTCCAGATCCTGCATCTGGGCAAGCTTGGCGTCCACCTGCTGTTCCAGGCTCTTCAGTTCCTGCTCGCGGCGGCTCAGGTCGTCCTGCTTGCGGTTCAACGCATCCAGCGCGGCCTGGTTGGCCTGGGCACCCGTCTGTGCTGCGGCGGCGGGGGGGGCAGTGCCCGCGCCCACGGACGACGAACCCGGCAGACCGGCGGCAGCGGGCAGGGCGGAAGACGGGGCGGCCGGGGCGGTGGGCGCGGCACCCGGCTGGGCGGGAGCGGGGGCGGACTGCGCCTCTGCGGCCCAGGCCGTGCCGTCGCGGTTCATGCGGCCACGCGCGTCGTTGACGCCTGCCACTGGGGCGGGGGCAGCGGCAGCGGTCAGGCCCACGGCGCGGGCGATATCGGCCGACAGGGGCTGGGACTCGCCAGCGAGCCCGGATTTTGCGGACTGCCCGGTGCGCGTGGCATCGTCCGCGTCGTTGCGGGCCGCGACCACGGCGGACGGAGCCGCAGCGGTGGCGAAGGGCCACGGCTGTTCCAGCGCAAACGCCACCAGCAGCGCCACCTTGATGGCGGCGGCGGTGAGCAGCCAGCGGCAGAGCCTAGAAAGACGGAGGCTCGAAGCGAAGCGTTGCGGTTTCGTCATAGGTACGCTGTTCGCGGAGGAGTTCGTCGTGCGCATGGCGGGCCGCCTGTTTGTCCTTCAGCTTTTCCAGCAGTTTGCGTTCCTGCGATTTTTTCACCAGTTCGCTGCGGGCCTGTTCCATCATCTGGGCCAGCATGCGCAGGCGCAGTTCGGCGTGGGTCAGGTCTTCGCGCAGGCCGCGCAGGAAGTTGCGTTGCAGCCAGAGTTCGTCACGCGAGAGGCGCGCGTCTTCGTACAGTTTCCGTTCCGCTTCGGCAATGGCCGCGCGTACCGCCTCCACCTGGCGCTGCTGCGCCTCGTGGGCGGTCTTGGCGCGGGCAAAGGCCAGTTTGGCCTGCTCCTCCAACTGTTCCCGGTAGTCGAGAACCTGTTGCAGGCGAAAGCGGAACGGGGGCATGCGTGGTCCTTTCGCGGTCGTGGCCAGGTGCGCCGGCGTCGGAATGTCGTCGTGCGGGGCCTGGTCCACCAGGGGTAGCAAATACCGGGCCGGGCGCACCGTGGTGATGCCACGGCGTGCGGCGTGCGCAAAGGGGGCGGCTGTTACGCGAGTATGGTGCCCAGCAGCGCGGACAGCTCGCCCAGAATGATGCAGGCCCCCAGAAAGTCGCCGTTCAGGCCGCCCTCTCGCCGGGCCAGCGCGGCCAGCCAGGCCACGGCGCAGGCGCAGGGCAGGGCGGCGGCCAGCACGGCGGGCGGCCCGGCAAGGGCCACGCCAGTGGCGGCGGCCACCCCGGCACAGAACAGTACCGTCATGTGCGTGGCCCCGGCGGAGGTCAGGCGGCCCAGGGTGGAGCGGGTACCGGGGGGCACGCAGGCCGCCAGCACCACGCAGGCGGCGCGACCCAGCACGGGGGCCCATACCAGCGCCCCGCCCCGGCCCATGGTGATGACCTCGTGGGCCAGCACCATCTGCCCCAGCACCCCGAAAACGATGCCCAGCACCCCGAAGGCCCCGATGCGGCTGTCCTTCAGGATGTCCCAGAACCGGTCGCCGGTGGCGGAACTGCCCCAGGCGTCCATGAGGTCGGCCCAGCCGTCCCAGTGCAGGCCGCGCGTGGCCCACAGCAGCAGGGCCGCGTAGCCCAGGGCCTGCACCCAGGGATGCCCGCCGAGCAGGCCCAGCAGGAACGGCCCGGCGCACACCAGCCCGGCCAGCAGCCCCACCAGCGGGTAATGGGCCACCCCGGCGGCCATCTCGGCATTGGTGGCGGCGCGGGCCGGGGCAAGCCGGGTCAGGAAGCCCGCGGACAGGGCAAAGGCACGCCACTGGGCGGCCAGCAGGTGGGCCAATTTCACCGGCAATCCTCCAGCAGCACTTCCGCGCCCGGTCGCAGCCAGTGACGTTCGGCGGCGGAGGTCTTGTCCGCGGCCAGTTCAAGGTAGCCCTGGCTGCCCGCGACCAGCCCGGTGCGCCCGGCGGGAATGTCGGCATAGCTGGCGGCGCGGGCGATGTCGATAAGGGTGCCGTCGGGCAGGTGCAGGCGGCAGGCGGCCAGCCAGTCCCATTCGCGCAGCGAGAGGTTCAGCACCACGTTGCCGAAGCGGTCCACGTGCAGCACGGCGGCGTGCACCCCGTCGGACTCGCGCCGGGGTACGGCCCACGAGGGGCGGGCGAGGTCGGTGGGCAGCACCGGATCGCCGAAGGCGGCAAGGGATTCGCCGCCCGCCAGGCGCGCGGCCAGCGGGGCCAGCACGTCGCGTCCGTGAAAGGTGGCGCTTTGCGGGTCGGGCAGGCGGGCCGGGTCCAGCTTGCGCAACACCGCGTCGGGGCGTGCTTCCGCCGCCAGGTGCAGCAGGCCGTTGTCCGGGGCCAGCATCACCTGTCCGCTGGTTTCCATGGAGACGAGGCCGCGCGGCGTGCCCACGCCGGGGTCCACCACGCAGATGAAGATGGACCCGGTGGGAAAGTGCGGATGGCTGGCCGCCAGGAAGAAGGCGGCGGTTTCCACCCGGTGGGGGGGCACCCCGTGCGAAATGTCGATGACCGGCACGGCGGGGGCCAGCCGGTGCAGCACGCCCTTCAGTTGCCCCACGTACGGGTCGTCCAGCCCGAAATCCGTCAGCAGGCCGAAGCAGCGGGCATGGGCGCGGGGCTTGCCGGACGTGGAGGCGGGTGCGGACGACGTGGACGCAGCGGCTGGTGGGCAGGCTGATGCGGACGGGCGATGGGGGGTGTCCATGGGCGCTCCGTGGTTGTGAGGGAGGCGGGACGGCTCGCGCGCGGTGGGGTGCCAGGCGGGACCGTCTGAACCCGCATGAATCTACCAGAACCGGACGGAACCGGACGGAACCGGACGGAGCCGGGGGCTGTTCAGGATGCTGCCCGGCGCGCCTCAGGGGCGGCATGGTTGTATCCTAGCGCGGGCGCGGAACGACCACAAGATGGGGGAGCGAGGATGCCGGGGGCCCTGCGGGCCTCGGCATTCGGTTCGTCACGCGCCGCAACGGCCTGGCCGTGAGCTGTCCGGGGCCACAATCATGGAACCCGCCAGACGGCGGCGACAGCTACACAACTACGGAACCCGCCTGGTGGCGGTGACAGCAGCACAACTACGGAACCCGCCAGACGGCGGGTTCCATGGCGCAGCGGTGAACGGCTGCGGAGCGTGAGCGGCGTGCCTGCGGATCAGCGGTTGGCGCGGTCGAAGGTGATGTTGAACGACAGCGCGTAGAGGTGGTGGAAAAAGTCCACGTACTCCACGAACACGTCGTCCGGCACCGTGATGCGCGCGGGCGCGAAGTTGAGAATGCCCTTGATGCCCGCGTCCACCAGGTGGTTGGCGGCGCGCTGGGCGCGTTCCGGCGGCGTGGTGATGATGCCGATCTCCACGTCCAGGTCGGCCACCTTTTCCTTCAGCCGCTTGGTGCACACCACCTCAAGGCCGGACACTTCCTCGCCGATCTTGAAGGGGTCGCAGTCGAAGGCACCCACGATGTGGAAGCCGCGCAGCTTGAATTCCTTGTGGTTCAGCAGCGCACGGCCAAGGTTGCCCACCCCGACAAGCACGGTGCGCCATTCGCGGTTAACCCCGAGAACGCTGGTGATGGATTCGATAAGGCTCTTGACGTAGTACCCAACGCCACGCACGCCGAACTCGCCGAAGTAGGCAAGGTCCTTGCGGATTTGCGAGGCGTTGACATTGCACGCCTTGGCCAGCGGTTCGGAGGATATGACGTCGGTCCCTTCGCGCAGCAGGTTTTCCAGCACCTGCACGTAGACGGCAAGGCGCTGGATGGTTGCGCGGGGAATGTGTTCGCTCTTGGGGGTTTGCATGGCTTGATTGGTCTCTCGTTTGGCGGATGTCGTACGGCGAGCCGCCATAATGCTGAAAAAGGAGGCCGTTTGCAACGGCCTCCTTCCGTACGTTCGAAGCGAGGCTCGCGAACTAGCCCACGAAGGGGTTGGCGACGAGCAGGATCAGGTTCACCACGAGGGCGTAGATGGCGAGGGATTCGATGAAGGCCAGGCCGAGGATCAGGGTAACCATGATCTTGCCGCCCGCTTCGGGGTTGCGCGCGGTGCCTTCGCAGGCAGCCTTGAGGCCCATGCCCTGGCCGAGGCCGCAACCGGCGGCGGCAATGGCCATGCCGATGGCGGCGGCGAGGCAGGTCAGGCCAAGCGCGCCGGCGTCCATCTTGCCATCAGCGGCGAAGGCAAGGGCGGCAAAGGACATCAGGGCCACGGTGTTCAGGGCGATCATCAGAAACTTGCGCATGACAAACTCCTCATTGCGTATGGTTGTTTTGGTCGGTTGACCATTCCCTTCGAGATTAATGGGCGTGTTCGAACGCGCCCTTCAGGTAGATCATCGTCAGCATGAAGAAGATGAAGGACTGAAGGACCTTGCCCAGCAGGAACAGGAAGTAGACCGGAATGGTGCCAACGATGGGAGCCATCAGGAAGAACAGCACCATGACGATTTCTTCACCGCGGATGTTCCCGAACAGACGCAGCGTCAGCGAAAGCGGGCGCGCGGTGTGCGAGATGAGTTCCAGCGGCAGCATCAGCGGCGTGAGCCACCACATTGGACCCATGAAATGCTTGATGTAGCCCGGCCCCCAGCGCTTGATGCCCTGGTAGTTGTAGTACAGGAACACGAAGACGGCCATGGCCGCGTTGGTGTTCACGTTGGCCGTGGGCGCATCGCAGCCGGGGATGAGCCCCAGCAGGTTCTGGAAGAGGATGAACAGGAAGATGCCGCCCAGCAGCGGGAACACCTTGCGTCCATCCTCACCGATGTTGGTGACCACGAAGTCTTCAAGACCCCCGATGACCACCTCGAAAACGTTCTGCATGCCACCGGGCACCAGTTTCAGCCCGCCACGGACCAGAAGGCCCAGGCTGAACAGGACGGCCATGGCACACCACGTGTAGAAGACATGCTTGAACTCGACGGTCGCTCCACCGATGGTGACTTGATCCACATGCAACAGCGTGGACCAGAGTACCGGATGCGGCAATCCACCAGCCATTCCCTTACGCCTCCTTCACTTTTTGTCCTGCGCCCCTGGCTATTCCCCACGCGGCGATACTGAGAACGCACGTGGACAGCCCCGCCAGCAGCGCGGCGACAGAGACCTTTAGCCAAACGATCAGGCCGAAGAGGACCAGACCGGTAAGCAGCAGCCGACCGTAGAATCTGAACATGAGCCCGGCCGCCATGGCGCGCGTGTACGGCATGAAAACAATGCCCTGCACGAACTTGGCCAAGGCGTAGAAATTGAAGGTCGATAGCGCGGCCCCCACGCCGAACCACAACCCCCAGTCCCAGAGAGGCGCGCACGCAACCCCGGCAAGCAAGGATGCCCCCGAAACCAGAATCTGGCAGCGCAGCAGAAGGCGGATTTCCGACGCGCGGAACCCCTTGTGCCACAGCCATTCATCAATCTTTCGGGCCAAATCTTTCAGCATCTTCCTTGTCCTGGGCCTTGAGGAGCCTCCGCGAGTCAAGCCAGACGTTCTTGAACCCGGCGACGATGCCGAGAATCAGGAACACCCCGGTGAGCCACGGCTTTGTTCCCAACCAACGATCAAGGTACCAGCCCATCCCAAGGCCGACCACCGTGGACGACACCATGTGCAGTCCGATGACACCGGCGGTGGAAATGGCGTCGAGGTATTTCTTGTCGTTGATTTTGAACCAATCTTTAGGGAACATACGCACCGTCCCGGAGCTGTCGCGCCCGTGTTGAAGCGAGCGGTTGCCTGGGGCACTTCGTGCAAACGTTCACAAGTCGGGTCGTGTCTACCACAGCCGCCGGTGGGCGTCAACGCGGCGGGGCGGAGTTCGTGAAAAAATTCCCCACCGAAGTGCCGGACATGTTTGCTGATTGCCTGAACAATTCAACTGCGTGCGGCGGCCCGTTCCGGGCTGGCGCCCATACCGGAGGTACCATGCGGCACAAGGACAGGGAAGTGACCGACGCGGCGGAGATATGGGCGGCAGTGGTCGCCAGCCCGTGGATGACCGTGGCGCTGTGCGACGGCGCGGAACCCTATGCGGTGCCGTTGTCGTTCGGGGTGGCGGACGGGGCCATCTATTTCCATTCCTCGCGCAGGGGCCACAAGGTGGAGCTTTTGCGGCGCGGCGGAACGGCCTGTTGCTCGTTCGTGCCCTATGCCGAGGTGGTCAGGCCGGAGGACGGCGCAGGCTGCAAGTATTCCATGCGCTTCATGAGCGTGCTGGCCTGGGGGCGGGCCGAAGAACTGCACGACCCCGCCGACGTGGCCGTGGCGGTGCGCGCCTTGCTGGCCGCCGTGCAGGCCCCGGATGCGCCGATCAACGAAGAGGCGGTGGGCCGCACGGCCTTTTTCCGGCTGGTGCCGGACAGGATGACCGCCTCGCGCCATGCCTAGCCCTGCACGGAACCAGGGCGCGGCACCGCAGGCCCCGTCAGGGGCCTGCGGCATGAAGAAGCGCGGAAACATTCATGAAGGCTGGACTGTTCGATTGTAACGCGGTACCAATGCGCCACGGCGCATCACGTTGCGTCGTGCCTGCCACCGCGTCAAACCGCCGGACCTGCCATTGGGGGGATGCCATGCGCCTGACCGTGCCTGTCGTTGTGTGCCGCCGCCGGAATTCCACCCTGCCTTCCGCCCCAATGACCTTGCGGATTTCAGTCCGGCCCCTGGGCCTGCGCACGACCCTCGCGGCGGTTCTGTTGGCCGCGCTGCTGGCGTTGCCCCTTGCCGGTCCGCTGGCCGCAACCGCCCGGGCCGCCGAGGCGCGCAGCTACGTGGGCACCGACGCCTGCGCGCCCTGCCACGCCGACCAGCACGCCACCTTCCGCAAGTATGCCAAGAAATCCAAGTCCGCCCACAGCGTGAAGGTCATGGCCTCCAAGCTGACCCGGGAAGAAGTGCAGGGGTGCTACGCCTGCCACACCACCGGCTACGGCAAGCCGGGCGGGTTCGTCAGCTTCGAATCCACCCCCCATCTGGCCGACGCGGGCTGCGAGGTCTGTCATGGCCCCGGTTCCGCCCACGTGGATTCGGGGGGCGACGTTTCGCTCATCGACACGCCCACCATGGAAGGCTGCGTGGTCTGCCACAACGAGCAGCGGGTGCGCAGCTTCAATTTCAAGCCGTTGCTGCACGGCGGTGCCCATTAGCCTGCCCTTGCAGCCGCAGATGACGAAAAACGCCCGCCGCATGGTCAGCACCATGCGGCGGGCATTGCTTTTCGGGCGGGCGGCGTTTGGCGCCGCCCCGTGTCCTCGCGGGCCTAGCCGGCCGAACGGGTCAGCAGGGCCACGCATTCCACGTGGGGCGAATGGGGGAACAGGTCTACGGGGCGCGCCTCTTGCAGCGCGTAGCCGCGCGCGGTGAACAGGGCCACGTCGCGGGCCATGGTGGCCGGGTTGCACGAAACGTACACGATGCGCTCCGGCTGGTGGGTGGCCACCGCCTCCACCACGTCCTCGTGCAGGCCAGCGCGTGGCGGGTCCATGACCACGATGCGCGGCGACACGCCCTCGCCCGGCCGTTCGCGGCGCAGGCTGGCGCGCACGTCGCCGGACACGAAGGAACAGTTCAGGATGTTGTTGCGCGAGGCGTTGGCGCGGGCGTCGTTGACCGCCTCGGGCGTGATTTCGAAGCCGCGCACCGCACCGGCCGCGCGGGCCAGGTGCAGGGCGATGGCCCCCACGCCGGAATACAGGTCCCACACCGTGTCGTTCGGTCCGGCGGCGGCCATGCGGCGCGCCTCGTCGTACAGCAGGGTCGCGGCGGCGGTGTTGGTCTGGAAGAACGAATCGGGGCCCAGCAGCAGGTCGTTGTCGCCCAGGCGCTCCGTCAGCACGGCCTCGCCGTCCACGGCCAGCACCCGTTCACCGTAGGCCACCTGTTCCGGATCAAGACGCAGCGAATGGACCACGCCGGTCACCTCGGGAAAGCGGGCGCGCAACGCCTCGGCCAGGCGGGATACGGCCTGGGCCGCGCCGGGGTGCCGCCCGGTGATGCACTGGAGCATGCACTGGCGGCCCTGCGCATTCTGCCCGTCGCCGTGGGCGGTATCGTCCGCCGTCAGGGTGTCGGCACCGTCCGCCGCCGGGGTGTCGGCACTGGCCGCGCGGCCCAGTTCCGGCTCGCGCACCACCAGAAAGCGCCAGAAACCGTCGTGCCTGGCGTCATCCCAGCCGGGCAGGCCGCTTTCGCGCGCCAGTTCGCGCACCGCCTCGACGATGCGCACCGTGAGCGGGGTCTGCAAGTGGCATTCGGTAATGTCCACCACCGCGCGCGAGGCGCGGCGGCGCAGGCCCAGGTGCAACTGGCCGTCACGGTCCTGGCTGAAGGCGAATTCCATCTTGTTGCGAAAGCCGCGTTCGGCGGGCGAGGGCAGGATGGGCAGCACGTTGGCCTCGCGCAGGCCGCCGATGCGTCCCAGCGCATCGACCACGAAGCGTTCCTTCCAGCGCAGTTGCTCGGCGTAGGGCAGATCCTGCCAGGTGCAGCCGCCGCAGTCGCCGAAGTGGGCGCAGAACGGGGTGCACTGCACGGGTGACGGTTCGAGCACGGCGTCCAGGGTGGCCTCGGCAAAGCGGCGCTTCACCGTGGTCAGCTTGGCACGGACGCGCTGGCCGGGCAGTCCGCCCGCCACGAACACGACGCGGCCCTCGTGGCGGCACACGGCGCGGCCACCTGCGGCAAGGCCGTCCACGGTCAGTTCCAGAAGGTCGCCGGGGCGGGGGGTGGTATCGGACATGGTGTCTCCAGAAAATATGTTATGGATGTGGCGACCGGGGTGGTCGCGCGTGCGTGCGGTGTGGTATCGCCCGTTCAGGCAGTTGCAGCATTCAGTCCGCGCGGAATGGGGCGGAATGGGCGGAATGGGGCGGCTGCCGGGGGCACGTCCTGGTCGGGTCTGCCGGTGCCCGGTGTCATTTCTGCCGGGGGTGGGGCCGGGCCATGTACAGCGGGACGGCGCGCGAGGCAAGTGCGCGCCGGGCTTGCTCCGTGCGTTCCTTGTGCGGGAATTCACGATGCGCTTGACATTTGCCGGAAAAGCGGCAAGTAATCTGCGGACCTGGAGTGTTCACGTCAATCCCGCCCGGTGCGTGGCGGCCGTCTTGCGCGGCTGCGTGTCGCTGCCGGGGCGCACAAGGAGTCCGGACATGCTGAACGAACTGATTCAGAATGCGATGCATTCGAGCCCGCAGGGTTTCCTGGGCGTCAGCCTGATCGCCATCTACTTCTGTGTCATCGTGGCCACCGCCTTCTACCGTATCGGCAAGGGCGACCACATGCATCATTAGAAGGGGCCACGGGCGGCGCTGTCCGCCGGGTTTCTTCGGTACCGCCGCGTTCCCTCGCCGGAGCGTCACGGGGGTTTGCGGTGCGCCAGCGCGCGCTGCGCCAGTTTTTTGCAGGGGCCGTCCGCAGGGGCGGCCCTTTTGCGTGCCCGCCGGTGGCGGATCGGGGGAAGGCGCAAGGCTGCCGACGAGGGGCCCATGCCGCGCCTGCGGGCCGGGTGCGGCATGCATCGTCGTTATGCGGGACGGGGTAAGCTGCGGTCGATTGGCGTCGGGGCGCAGTCCGCTGCCGGGCGATATCCGTCACACCCGCAGGCGGTCCTCCATGATGTCCATCAGGTAGCGGCCATAGTCGTTCTTCAGCATGGGGGCGGCCAGCGCGCGCAGTGCGTCGTCGTCGATGTAGCCCCTGCGCCAGGCGATTTCCTCGATGCAGGCGATTTTCAGCCCCTGCCGGTCCTGCACGGCCCGCACGAACGAGGCCGCCTGGTGCAGCGATTCGAAGGTGCCGGTATCCAGCCAGGCCACCCCGCGCCCCAGGAATTCCACCGACAGGTTGCCTTCGCGCAGGTACAGGTTGTTCAGGTCGGTGATTTCCAGCTCGCCGCGTGGCGAGGGGGTGAGCCGGGCGGCCAGTTCCGGCGCGCGTCCGTCATAGAAGTAGAGGCCGGTGACCGCAAAGCGCGACTTGGGCGCGGCGGGTTTTTCCTCGATGCTGATGACCTTGCACGCGTCATCGAATTCGACCACGCCGTAACGTTCCGGGTCGCGCACCTTGTAGCCGAACACCACGCCGCCGTGTTCCAGTCCGGCGCACTGCCGCAGCAGAGAGGGCAGCCGGTCGCCGTAGAACAGGTTGTCGCCAAGGATCAGGCAGCTGGGTTCCCCGGCCAGAAAGTCGCGCGCCAGCACGAAGGCCTGGGCCAGTCCTTCGGGGCGGGGCTGCGCGATGTAGGTGAACGCAAGGCCCAGTTGCGCGCCGTCACCCAGCAGTTCGCGAAAGCGCGGTTGGTCCGCCGGGGTGGTGATGATGCATATTTCGCGGATGCCCGCCAGCATCAGCACCGACAGCGGGTAGTAGATCATGGGCTTGTCGTACACCGGCATGAGCTGTTTGGAGACGCCCATGGTGATGGGGTAGAGCCGCGTGCCGGACCCCCCGGCGAGAATGATGCCTTTCATGCCGACCTCTCTGGTGATGGTGCCGTGCGGGCACGGCAGTGCGGCATGGTAGCCGGGACGGGGCGGGAAGGGAAGGGGGGGCCGGGCGGGCGCTTCCGGTGGAGGCGCAACACCGCTCCGGCGGATTGCGTGGCGAACGGCCCGGAGGGAATGGGGGGGCGCTGTCTGGTGATGCGCGCTGGCGGGCGGTCCGGCGCGGGCCGGACCTGGCCGGACCTGGCGGGACCTGGCCGGGCCGGGCGTCCGGGCAACAAAAAAGACGGCCTAGCCGTCCTGTGGCACCCTTTGCGGAAGGGCTTTGGGGTGTGCTCGCGTTTTTTGGTGGTCCGGGGGGAACAGCCTTGGGGGAGGGCCTTGGTGCGGGGTTCCCCCCGGACGCGAGACGAGACACACTCGAGAAGAGGTATACCCCCGGAACCATGGCCCGTCTGTTAGAAATTTTGCGGGGGGTGGTCGGACATGGCGGTAAGTGGTTGCTGACGTCCGGTATTGTTGAGGAATGGGGAAATTCTAATGCGGGGGCGGTGCTGTGGCCGTTGTTGGCGGGGGGAAATCCCGACCTTGCGGGGCGGGTGGGGGTGTGCTATCGACATCGGCCCTGCAAGTCGGGGAGCTTGGCGCGGCGAAAAGGCTGGCGCTGGCGCAAGGATGCGGCCCGCTTGTGGCCGCCCGGACGGAATTTTACGAACATTTCCGGGGCTCGGCGGCGCGCCATGGCATTCCGGGGCATTCCGGGGTTGACTTCCTGCCCGGAATGAGGATAAGTCAGCCCTCTCTCGTCATGGAGGATACTAATGTACGCGATTATCGAAACGGGTGGCAAACAGTTCCGCGTCGAAGAAGGCGCCAAGATCTTCGTCGAGAAGCTCGAGGCCGAAGCCGGCAGCGAAATTGTCATCGATAAGATTCTGATGCTGGGCGGCGGCGCGTTTTCCGTCGGCGCTCCCTATGTGGAAGGCGCGAAGGTCACCGCTGAGGTGGTCGAACACGGTCGCGGCGAAAAGCTCATCGTGTTCAAGAAGTGGCGCCGCAACGACTCCCGCAAGAAGCAGGGCCACCGTCAGGATTTCACGGCCCTGAAGATCAAGGCCATCCAGGCCTAGCGCCAAGGAGAACACGTCATGGCACATAAAAAAGCAGGCGGCAGTTCCCGTAACGGTCGCGACAGCGCCGGACAACGCCGCGGCGTGAAGCGCTTCGGCGGCGAGCGGGTTCTGGCAGGCAACATTCTCGTCCGTCAGCTGGGCACTCGCGTGCACCCCGGAGACAACGTGGGCATGGGCAGGGACTACACCCTGTTCGCCACGGTCGAGGGCACCGTGAAGTACGAAAAGTACACCCGCAAGAAGAAGGTCCAGACCCGCGTGCACGTGGTGCCCGCCCAGGCGTAGGCCAGGCGCACATACACGTCCACGGCTTGCATTTCCGGGGCGGAAGTCGCGTAGCGCTCTTCCGCCCCTTTCGTGTTTGCCACGCGCTCCGGTCCCGTGTAGTGCACGGGCCAGATCGGCCAACCCGGCCCGTTTGGCAGGTCGCGTGACCGGCCAGGGGGCATGGTGGGCGTGGCGGGCACCAGCGGTCCCCCCGGCTTCTTCGGCATCCGTCGCGTTCACGGCGTTCCTTGGTGTATACTGTGCCGGGGGGCACGGGTATCGTCGGGCATGTCGGCGGTTTCCGGCCTCGTCTCGGCTTTCCGGACGTTCCGGGCGCCGCATCCATCGCTTATCCACAAGTATTCAAGGCAGGCTCACCATGCGCTTCGTTGACGAAGCCACCATCACGGTTCGCGCGGGCAACGGCGGCAACGGCTGCGTTTCGTTCCGCCGCGAAAAGTTCGTGCCGCGCGGCGGTCCCGACGGGGGCGACGGCGGCGACGGCGGCAGCGTCATCCTGCGCGCCTCCACCCGGCTGCTGTCGCTGTACGACTTCCGCCTGCAACGCAACTACGAGGCGCAGAACGGGCAGGGCGGCATGGGCAGCCAGTGCCATGGCCGCAAGGGCGACGACCTGACGGTGGAATTGCCGTTGGGCACCCAGATCTATCAGGTGACCGACGACGGCGAAACCCTGCTGGCCGACCTTTCCGACCCCGACACGGCTTTCGTGGTGGCGCAGGGCGGGCGCGGCGGCAAGGGCAACGAGCACTTCAAGTCGTCCACCAACCGCGCCCCGCGCTTTGCCCAGAAGGGCGAGGCCGGCGTGGTGCTCTCGCTGCGCCTGGAACTGAAGATCCTTGCCGACGCGGGCCTGCTGGGCCTGCCCAACGCGGGCAAGTCCACCTTCATCTCCAAGGTGTCGGCGGCGCGTCCCAAGATCGCGGCCTATCCGTTCACCACGCTGACGCCCAACCTCGGCGTGATGATCGACGATGCCGACCCGGAGCAGCGGCTGGTCATCGCGGACATTCCCGGCCTCATCGAGGGGGCGCATTCCGGGCAGGGCCTTGGCCACCGCTTCCTGAAGCACGTGGAGCGCACCCGGTTCCTGGTGCACATCCTGAGCGTGGAAGACGTGTCGCTGGACAGTCCCGACGGCCCGTGGAGCGGCTTTGACCTCATCAACGAGGAACTGGTGCGCTTCGACGCGGACCTTGGCCAGCGGGTGCAGTTGCAGGTGGTCAACAAGATCGACCTGCGCACCGCCGAAGACGTGCAGGCCCTGCGCGAGCGTGCCGCGGCCGACGGGCGCACGGTGCTCTTCATGTCCGCGCTCACGGGCGACGGCGTGGAGGAAGTGGTGACCGAGATGTGGCGCATGCGCGACGCGCTGGACAACAACGAGGCCCTGGTGCGCCTGCGCGAGACCGAGGAATTCGACGAGGAAGAAAGCGACATCGAGGTGATCTGGGTGCGCGAATAAGTCCGGCGCAAGCCGGCGACGCGCCCCGCATCCCAACGGAGCGACGGCATGTCCAGACGGGACGAGGCGAAGCGGGACAGGGCGGATACGGCGGGCGACTGGCAGGCCGAGCGGCGCAGGGCGCTGGCGGATGCCCGTTGCATCGTGCTCAAGGTGGGCAGCGCCGTGCTGACCAACGGCGATGGGCTGGACCTTGCCATGGTGGAATCGCTGGCGGACCAGCTTTCCGCCCTGCAGGAAGGCGGGCGGCGCGTGGTGCTGGTGTCTTCCGGCGCGGTGGCGGCGGGGCGCGGCGTGCTGCGCAGTTGCTGCGAGATTGCGGGCATGCCCCACCGGCAGGCGGCATCGGCCATCGGGCAGAGCCGCCTGATGCATCATTATGATGAAGCCTTCGCCCGGCGCGGGCGCATATCGGCCCAGGTGCTGCTGACCCGCGACGACCTGAAGAGCCGCAACCGCTTTCTCAACGCCCGCAACACCTTTGCCGCGCTGCTCGACTGGGGCGCCATTCCCGTGGTCAACGAGAACGACACCGTGGCCGTGCACGACCTGAAGTTCGGCGACAACGACTGTCTGGCCAGCCTGCTGCTGAACATCGTGGAAGCCGACCTGTTCGTGAACCTGACCTCGGCGGGCGGCGTGTTCGCGCAAAATCCGCAGAACAACCCCGATGCCTGCGTCATGGACTGCATCGACGACGTGCACGGGCTGGATCTGGACGGGCTGTGCGGCGGCAAGACCTCCGTGGGCACCGGCGGCATGTATTCCAAGCTGCTGTCCGCGCGGCGCGCCGCGCAGATCGGCGTGCCCACGCTCATCGTGCCCGGCCGCGAGCCCGACGTGCTGGCCCGCGCCTTCGCGGGCGAGGCCATAGGCACCTGGGTGCGCGCCGACGTCAGGACGGTTTCGCGCCGCAAGTACTGGCTGGCCTACCAGTCGGACCCGGCGGGCACCGTCACCGTGGACGAAGGCGCGGCCCACGCGCTGCTGCAAGGTGGCAAAAGCCTGCTGCCCGGCGGGGTATGCGCGGTAGAGGGGGGCTTCGGCTCCGGCGCGCTGGTGCGCGTGGCCGCCCAGGACGGCACGGTCATCGGGGTGGGGCTGTCCAACTATGCGGCGGCTGAGCTGCGGCGCATCATGGGCCACAAGCGCCACGAGGTGGCGGCCCTTCTGGGTGACGCGCACTATCCCGAGGTTATTCACCGCGACAACCTGTTGCTGGATGCCGTGGTTTAGTCGCGAGGATTTTGCCGCATGGCGGCGTCAAACAGGGATGGTTGCTGCGGTCGAGTACCACAAAAGTACACTCCCTCCGCAACCATCCTGTTTTCCTTGCCCTGCGGCAAACTTCTCGCGACGAAACTGGATGGACTGTCCGTAAATGCTGGCGGTGAGGCTCCCAATTCGCCCCATACTGTAGGATTCCATTTCCTGTTCTGAAGCAAGGACCCCGCGCATGACCGTACACGCACCGCACGCCACGCCCCCCTGCATCCTGACCATCGCCGGGTCCGATTCCGGCGGCGGCGCGGGCATTCAGGCGGACCTGAAGGCCATGACCGCCCTCGGCGGCTTCGGCATGAGCGTCATCACCGCGCTCACGGCCCAGAACGGCCTGGGCGTCACCGGCATCCACGCCCCGGACGCGGAGTTCGTGGCCCTGCAACTGACCACCGTGCTGGACGGTTTTCCCGTGGTCGGGGCCAAGACGGGCATGCTGTTCTCCGCGCCCATCATCGAGGCCGTGGCCGACGTGCTGGACGCCCGCAAGAATTTTCCGCTGGTGGTGGACCCGGTGTCCGTGAGCCAGAGCGGCCACCGCCTGCTGCGCGAGGACGCCGTGGAGGCCATGGTGCGCCGGGTGCTGCCCCTGGCCGACCTGTTGACCCCCAACCGGCCCGAGGCGGAAATGCTGGCGGGCATGGACATCGCCACCGAAGGCGATGCCCGCGAGGCGGTGCGCCGCATCCTGGGCATGGGACCGAAGGCCGTGCTGCTGAAGGGTGGGCACTTCGAGGGCAGCGGCGACCTGGTGGACTGGCTGGGCCTGCCCGGCGGGGCAGACGGCGAAGCGGACATTGTCGCGCTATCCCAGCCCCGCGTGGACACCCCCAACAACCACGGCACCGGCTGCACCCTGTCCGCCGCCATAGCCACCTGCCTGGGGCTTGGCATGAAACTGCTGCCAGCCGTGCAGCGCGCCCAGCGCTACCTGAACCTGTGCCTGCGCGAAAGCTACACGCCGGGCCGGGGCTTTGGCCCGCCCAACCATGCCGCGCCGTTGACCCTGCGGGATTTCTAGCGGATTGCCGACAGCCCCGCCCCGTTGGCAGGGGTACCGCACGGCATGCGCCGCGTGCGCCGCGTGCGCCACATGCCGTGGAAGGGGCGGCATATCCGGCATATTCGGGCCGCCCCATGGGGCGGCCCTTTGCATTTGCAGCGCGCGGGATTGCCCGACGGCCTGTCTTCGCGTCCAGTCAGACGGACGGCCGGACTGATGGCCGGACTGATGGCCGGAAGACCTCGCAACGGCCTGCAAAACGGCTGGTCCCGCTCCTGCTTCCTTCACCAGGTGCCGCCAGAACGGCCCGAACCTGCCGACTTGGAAATATCATGGACCTGAGGTAGGCTTTTTCAGGTGCGGAAAGCCCCTGTCGGGTCGCCATTCGACCATGGGGCTGGGCGCCCGCTCCGGCGGTCAGTCTGGCCTGGTTGTCAGCCCGGTCCGGTTGCCAGTTTGGCCCGGCGGCCAGTCTGGCCCGCCTGCCAGGCTGGTTTGACCGCAGCACCGCCCGCAAACCGATCCCGCTCGGCCCATCCCGCGCTTTTCCACCCGTAGCCAGCGCCACCCCGAACGCCTCCACAGGACGATGCATGACCCCCCCCCTGCCCACGTTCCACGCCCCCGCAGAGCGTTCGGCCGATGCCGACCTGCTGCGCCAGGCCGGGCTGTTCCGCGATCCCACCCTGGTCAGCCTGCTCGATTCGGTGACGGACATCGTGCTGATCCTGAACCGGCACCGCCAGATCGTCTTCGTCAATCGCAACCTGCTGGACCTGCTGTCCCTGTCCGACGGCACCAATCTGCTGGGACTGCGCCCGGGTGAACTGTTCCACTGCGAGAACGCCTGCGAAGGCCCCGGCGGCTGCGGCACGGCGGACGGCTGCCGCGAATGCGGGGCGGTCAAGGCGGTCCTGTGCGCCCTTGGCGACGAGCGCAGGGTGGAGGAATGCCGCATCACCCAGCGCAAGGGCGACGACGTGCTGGCCTACGACCTGAAGGTCTGCGCCACGCCGTTCGACAGGGACGGCGAGCGGTTCGTCATCTTCGCCATCAACGACATCAGCCACGAGAAGCGGCGGCGTGCGCTGGAGCGCATCTTCTTCCACGACATCCTGAACACGGCGGGCGGCCTGCGCAACCTGGCCCAGATGATCCTGGAAGAAGTGCCCCTGGACCTGCGCGGCGATACCATGCTGCTGCACCGTTTTTCCAACTCGCTGGTGGAAGAGATCGTTACCCAGAAGCTGCTGCTGGCCGCCGAAACCGACGAACTGCCGGTGGACCCGCACCCGGTGGACGGGGTGGAACTGCTGCGCGACGTGGCCAACCTGTACGCCGGGCACGAGACCGCGCGGGGGCGTGCCCTTACCGTGCTGTCCTGTGCCGCCGACACGGCCATGGTCACGGACTCCACGCTGCTGGGCCGGGTGCTGGGCAACCTGGTCAAGAATGCGCTGGAGGCCACCCCGGAACAGGGCGAGGTGCTGCTTGGCTGCGACTGCGACGGCCAGTGCGTCACCTTTCGGGTGCGCAACCCCGGCTACATCCGGCCCGACGTGCAGCGCCAGATATTCCAGCGTTCGTTTTCCACCAAGGGTGCGGGGCGGGGGCTTGGCACCTACAGCATCCGTCTGCTGACCCAGAATTACCTGAAGGGCCGGGTGGGCTTCGAGACATCGCCTTCGGGCTGGACGGAATTCTGCGTCCGCCTGCCGCGCAACGCCTTCAACGGTACGGTGTCCGATACGCCCGATACGCCCGATACGCCCGAAACGCTTGGTCCGCCCGATACGCCCGATGCACCCGGAAACGTGCCGGGCGAGGCGCCGGGGTTCGCCTCCGGGTGGGCGCGCGAGCAGGGGCAGGGGGCTGGTGAAGGCCCGTTGTGGACCGACAACGGCGGCGCGCCCGGAAGCGACGCAACAGCATGGGGGAGCGATGACACAGCCGTTGCGCGTGCTGGTCGCTGAGGACGACTCCGTCGGCGCCGCCCTGCTGTGCGGGCTGCTGGCGCGCGAGGGGCATGTGGTGATCGGCCCCGCCGCCATGGGCGAGGAGGCCGTGCGCCTGGCCCGAGACGAGCGCCCCGACGCCGTGCTCATGGACATCTGGCTGGCCGGTGACATGAACGGCGTGGAGGCCACCCGCGCCATCACCGCCGACTTCGACATCCCGGTCATTCTGGTTACCGGCGCCACAGAGGCCACGGACCACGACCTCATGGAACAGGTGGCGGGCAGCGGCGCCCTGGGCTTCATGTCCAAGCCGGTCACCGGCGACGCCCTGCGCATGAACCTGCGCATCGTGCGCCACCACACCCGCCTGCACGCCCGGTTGCGCGACAGCGAGCAGCGCTACCGTTCCATCTTCGACAATGCCGTGGTGGGCATCTACATGGCCGACCCGGACGGGCGCTATCTGGTGTCCAACCGCGCCTTCGCCGGGATGCTGGGTTGGGCAGGCCCGGGTGATCTGGTTTCGGGCGTGCGCTCCATCGACGCGCAAATCTACGAGGCGCCGGGGCGGCGGCAGGAACTGCTGGCCCGCTTGCGCGCCGAAGGCACGGTGGCGGGCTTCGTTTCGCAGGTGTACGGCCGCGACGGCGACCTGCTGTGGGTGTCAGAACATTGCACCGCCGTGTACGACTGGGCGGGCGAACTGCTGCACTACGAGGGCATAGTGGTCAACGTCACAGCCCGCATCGAGGCGGAGCAGCGCTGGCGCACCACCCTCGGCATCCTGCGCAGCACCATCGACGCCATGCCCGACCACGTGGTGCTGCTGGATCTTGATCGCAACGTGATCATGGCCAACGCCTCGTGGGTGCGCCAGATGTGCGGGCCGGGACTTCCGGATGCGCCGGATCAGACGGATACGGGAGGGGCGGTGGACGGCACGGTCATGGTGCGCTGCCCCGACTGCGTGTCCGAGGACGGCGGCCCCACGCCCCTCGACCGCTTTCTGCTGGAGTGCAGGCACCAGTCCGGCCCCGTGCGCCTGCTGCCCGGCGGCGAGCCGTGCGTGTGCAGCGTATCGCCCTACCGCACGCCGGACGGTACGGTCATCGGCGCGGTGCTGGTGCTGCGCCGCGACGGTGAAGGATGCTTCGCCGCTTGCGAAGGGTTGGCCGCACCGGCGGGCATGACGGGGCGCCGGGGGGTGTGATGCGCAAGCACCAGTTTGCCAAGATTGACTGCGACTGCACCCGCCGGGCCACCCATCTGAAGTGCGTTTTCTGCGGGGTGATGGAATACCGCAGCCTGGACGAGGCGCGCCGCATGACCCTGGGCCAGGCCGAATGCCAGCATCCGGATGCGCCACAGGTGCCCCCGCAGGAAAAGTTCCGGGCCATGATGGGCGGCACGCTGGATTGCCTTGCCCCGGACTACGACACCCATTTCAAGCAGGACTGATACGGGTTTGGCCGGATCGGGCAGGGTGGGCCGGATCGGGGGGCCGCTCCGGCAGTCGTGCCGTCCCGGTGTTGGCACTCTCTTTTTCAGCGGGGTTCAGGCCTGCTGTCCCCTCCCTGTCGGCTGGCGCATGACCATGTCCGCTTGCCGCGCGTGCCGACCAGCCCCTCTGTGCCAGCCAACGCATCTGCCCTGACCAACGCATCT